>JBDUBY010000306.1:0-10985 GCA_040003735.1 Parafilimonas sp. | reverse complement strand
CAAAAAGTAATTTCGGTATTTGGTTGAGGAATCAAGCGTTCAAATTAATGTCTTTCCCACTTTTTACGAATATATTATTCAATCAGTTTAAGGACAAAGGACTAAATCTAAAAGAGTACTAACAGCACCGGCTATAACAGTCGTTTGGCAATATGAAAGCAAGCTCGGCAGTAGTTGCTTTAAAACAGGCATTAGTACAAAAACCACCGGAAACAATTGTAATCCATCATAGCGACAGGGGCATACAATATTGCAGTAATGACTATGTAAGTTTACTGAATGAACAACATGCTAGATAAGCATGACTGAAAGCGGCGACTCTTTAGAGAACGCGATAGCAGAAAGAGTAAATGGCATCTTAAAAACAGAACTCATCAGCAGTGCTTATAGCGATGTTCATGCAGCATTCATACAAAAATCAAGATTGCATAACAATCTATAATCACCGGCGAAGGCACAGCAGTTTAAACTGGCAGATACCTGCTGCAGTTGATGGGCAGTTCATGGCTGTTAAACTATAGGTGAGAAGTTCAAAGGTGTTAGAAAAGAAAAATCTTCTAAGTAACATTTAGGTTAAGAAATTGAAAATGATTTTTATGCCAAGTCATTGCCTAATGCAAGAACTGTGCAATACGTTATTGCAAAACAGGCCCTAATTTTAAAGCAGATTGGCAAGCCAGACGAACGCCTTATAACTTATCCAGGCTAACGCCGCAATTAACACAAACAACACCAGCAATATTGGAATAATTACTTTCCATGCATTACCGTTGTGCCGCCCTTCTACATAATGTTGGCGCATTAGTTTCAGGTTGCGGTTGTTTGCTTTATAGGCAAAGTCAAACATATCACCAATTAGCGGAATTGAACCGATTAAAGCATCTATGATAATATTTAATGTCATTCTTGCAAGTAAAAAACCGCTTGCACCGTTCCTTGCGCAAATCAGTATCATATAACCTGAAACTAAAAAACCGGTAAAGTCGCCAACGCCCGGAATCAACCCTATTACCGGGTCAAGGCCAAACCGGAATTTGGTACCGGGAATTTGAAATTGCGAGTCCATTAGTTTTGCAATTATCTCAACGCTTCTAAGTTCACCTGTCTTTGTACTTTTTAAAGGCATTTTAGCAGCATATCCAATACAATGCCGATAAATAATTGTGAGCAAAACCTAAAGCAAACGCTAACCGCAATAAATCATCATTGCCAGTTTAATCCGGAGGTGATATACCAGGCTTTGAAAAGAAAAAGCTTGTGCCAGAAACGATGCCTATTGAAAGAGATGGTTTACAAACATTCCGTATTTGATGGCTTGTGATGTTTATGAAAGAGTTTACAAAATTTAAATTTGAACTATTGTTGCAGGATGATTAGTGTTGCAAATAACTTAAATAGCATAGTGCAGCCTACTATTAAGAAACTGGATATATTATTAGCAGTGTTTCAATGTTCACTAATTGCTGCCGTCCTTTTTCAACAGGCTATTAAACCTAATATGCCAGGGATGTATTTCATAAGAAAATACTTTGTTTATAATTGAAGGGTCATTGTCTACAAGTGATAATGCTTCTGCTTCGGTACCTGCTCTAATGATCGCCTGTCCACCGGTGTTGTCAGCAAAAGGGCCTGCCAATACCAGCTTGCCATTCTCCATCAATTTTTGCAAATACTGCCCGTGGGCTGCGAGATCTTGTTCATATACCGATTTCTTAAAATCATAGTTTTCGCCTGGGGCAAGGTGTATAGAAAATAAAATTTCCATATTAAAAATTTGGGAGTTTATTACTGATTATTTCAAGTTCTGAACCACATTGCACAGCATATCAGAATGTATATTAAGGCCTATATTGGTTAAGTTATACAAATGTTCACTGGCAATTACATATACCATTTCACAAATCTCCCGTTCAGAAAAATGCGCTGATAAAGTTTTGAACGTGCCGGGATTAATTTTTTTATCCCGCGTGAGTTCAGTAGTATAATCGAGGGCTGCTTTTTCGGCAGGCGAAAACAGAGGGCTATTTTGATAATATGCCAACGTATCAAACTTTTTTTGATCAAATGATGCTTCAATAGATTTAGCCCTGCTGGCATCTATACAAAATTCACAAATGTTTATTTGTGCTGTTTTCTGCCTGATTAAAAGAACCAGTTCATCAGGCAAATTCGTTTTTTTATCTAATGCGGGTAATTTATTATAAAACAAGCCAAATGCAACAGGCAGCCGGTTTGAATGCACACGCATCGGCATCAATACTTTGCCAAATTTCTTTTTTGTAAAATAGAAAGCCAGCCTCATTGCTAAACTATTTGGTTTATCAACCGGTGCCAGGAAAGATTCCATTGCGTTTTAAGTTTTAATTATTAGGTACAAAAGTGCAATCTTGCCGGGAATTTATTTTTGACAAATGATAAAAAACAATAGATAGATCACTAACAATTGTAAACTGACATGGCAGCAATATTTTAAACTATAAATAAAATTTACGTTAGTGATACAAAGAGGGTTATTGGTAAGCTTTAATGCTGCGTGCACCCGGCGGCCAAAGAAGGCGTTGTATATTTGAAAAGAAATTAATGGAAAATTTAGTACAGGCATTTTCGCAGTTCGGCAAGGTTCAATCAACCAGTTCGGAGGCACTATCAATGATTGCCCAGGAACTTAACTGTGCTAAAGGGCATATTTTACTTGCTCCTGATTCTGTATGCAAGCATTTGTATTTTGTAAAAGAAGGATTAACGAGAACTTTTTATTTAAAAGACGGAAGAGATATTACGGACTGGTTTAGCCCCGAAAATACGTTTGCAGTTTCCCTTATCAGTTATATAAAACAGCAACCCGACAGGCGGGGCATTGAAGTGCTGGAACCTTCTGTATTGTATTCAATGTATTATGACGACCTGGAAATGTTATGTACAAAATTCCATGATATAGAACATATAATAAGAAAGATATTAAGTTTTGGAATTGTTCAAATGCAAAATAAGATTGACGACGTACACTTTGTGAGCGGAAAACACCGCTATAGAAACCTGATACAATCAAACCCTTCCATCGTTCAAAGAGTGCCTCTGGGTATGGTTGCGTCTTTTCTTGGAATGACACAGGAATCTTTAAGCAGGATACGTTCAACAAAAATTTGACGACTGTCAAAAGATTTAATTTCCCGGCCGGAACTTTGGCGTGTGATGCTTGCAGCGCTTAAGATAATTCAGTGTTTTATTGAATTTCCTATTACGTAAAAGCCTGTTTATAAACAACATTGAAAAGGCAGACGGAATAATAATTTGTACACCGGAGTATATTTTTCAGCATTCCTGCCGGGTTAAAAAATGCACTGGAATGGTGCGTAGCAACCACTATTTTTTCAGGCAAGCCGCAGGCCTTATTACCGCTTCTGCAAGCGAAATGAAAGGGCATGAAGAATTACAGTTGATAATGAGTACTTTAATGGCGCAATTTACTTATAAAACCACCCTGCTGATACAAGGCATAAAAGGAAAAATCAATACGCAGGGAGAACTATCAGACGACAAAACAAGAGCGTCCCTGTTAAGCTTTATGAATGCCCTTAAAGCAATGGTAGAAAATTTTAAAAGTTAAGGAAACGGGTTTTAAACAACTCCTTACTATTTTTTATTTTTGATAACTTTTTTTACTATTAATTTTTTTGTTGCAATTTTTTTTTAAGCTGCCGGTTTTTTGCGCAACCGCATTTCTTTTTGCAATTTCAGTTGCAACGCTTCCATTTCGGGGAATTGTCTTTTTATTTCTTTAGGCAAAGTTTTATATTCTGCTACTCCCATTAGCCTTGTTATGCCTTTGTAAAGAATATTTAACTACTGTTTTGTTAGGCGTTTTGAATAATAAAATTCCTATGGTTGATTTATCGTCAATGCCTTTTATTTTATCATTTACTGTATTAATATAGAAATTAAGCTTACCTGCGTATTCAGGTTTAAACTCGCCAATTTTCAGTTCAAACAAAACGAAACTGTTTCTCCTACTTCATTTTTGTGCTTCTTTTTTAGATAAAAGAAGCATCCGAAATTTTTTTCCATGAGTCGCACTTTTTATGGTTATAAAATTGGCTTTAAAATGAATGCAAATCATAAGTTTATTTCGCATAACTTGTTAACTTTAAGTGCCTTGTGTTAAATTCCATGAGCGTTTTGTCAACTTAGGTATAGGTACACGAATTGCTCACGGAACCTATGCATAAAATGGAGTAAAATCGTGTAAAGTAAAGAAGTGCTAAAAAAGAAAAAAGCCCGTCCACATTACGTTTAACGAGCTTTTTAATTAATTGAAGTAAGAAAACTAAGCTTTTCAGCGGAGAGTTAGGGATTCGAACCCCAGGACCTGTTACAGTCAACAGTTTTCAAGACTGCCGCAATCGACCGCTCTGCCAACTCTCCGCTGCAAAAATAGGGTTTGAAATGAACCATAAAAATTTTTAGGCAACTTTATAATATTGTAAGTGATTTTTTTATGATTGATTTTGCTATACAGCTTAGAACCATAAAGGCTAAAAGCAAAATCCTACAGATAAAACTAGCTGGAAAAAATTAATCTTTTTATTAGAAAAGTGCGTTCAATGATTGAATTTGTTAGCACAAATTATATAATCCAATAAATGATTGCAGTAGAGATTAAGCTTTCTACAATCCAAATAATGCCTTTCTTTCTGCCCTCAAAATAATTCCATAAGGCAAAATCTATAAATACTACATTGGCTATTACAAAGGGAAGTGCTAAGATTTTGAATAGTGATTCATCTCTTGCAGATATCAAATGAAAAAAGCTAAAAACAAGAAATAAAGTAAGTAGCAAAAATGGAGATACCCTTTTTATTGTAACTCGTCTTTTTCTGATTAAAAGGTTATAATTTTTTGAAGTGTAGGCGGATATTTGGGATGACTTTTTCATAGAATAGGCCTGGAGGAAAGGTTTTATGTCGGGAACAGAATTTTTAAAATTTCAGAATAGTAACCAAAACATCATGGCGTAATTATAATCAAATTTATAACAAAAAAAAATGTGTCCGTTGATTGAAAATATGCAGTTTAAATGCCATAAACAAAACAATAAATTCATTCAATGAATAAAACTGTTAGTGAATTTAATTATTATAATCAATTCGACACAAAATAATTTCTGCGGCTAACTTTGCTGCACGTTATGAAACATCTTGCAGCACTAAATAAATATTTTTGGAAATACCGGGTTCGGCTGTTAGCGGGTATTTTATTTGTAATAGCATCAAATTATTTTACTGTACTTGCTCCTGAAGTTACAGGATACATAGTAGGCAAGGTGCAACAATATATTTCTCACCAATCCGCAAAGACAACTGAAAATTATTCTGCATCGGTTCAATTTTTAATTAATTGGCTTCAACAATTCAACTTTGGTAAAATTGTTATTATCTGCAGCATTGTAATATTGATATTGGCATTGCTAAGAGGTTTATTTATGTTTTTTATGCGGCAAACTTTAGTAGTGATGAGCCGGCATATTGAATATGATTTAAAAAATGAAGTATACAATCATTATCAGCAACTTGATATGGGTTTTTTTAAAACGCACAGCACCGGCGATATGATGAATCGTATTACAGAAGATGTTAGCCGCGTAAGAATGTACACCGGGCCGGCAATAATGTACACGGTAAACCTTGTTGCCCTAATTACGCTTTGCCTTGTAAATATGTTACGCAAAGATTTTAATCTTACGCTTGTTGTGATTGCGCCACTGCCTATTCTTGCCATCACTATTTATATTGTAAATACAATCATCCACAAAAAAAGCGAAAGAGTACAGGCGCTTTTATCAGATCTTACAACCAACGCACAAGAATCTTATTCAGGTATAAGAGTAATAAAATCTTTTGTTCAGGAAAAAGCAATGTTTGGTTTCTTCAGCAAGAACAGCGAAGATTACCGGAAGAATGCCGTAAGCCTTGCTAAAGTAGAAGCCATCTATTTTCCAAGTATGACGTTGCTTGTTGGCTTAAGCACTTTGCTCACTATTTTTATAGGCAGTAAAATGGCTTTATCAAATCCTGATAAAGTTGGAATAATTGTAGAGTTTGTTATCTATATAAATATGCTGATGTTTCCTGTTAGCGCTATTGGCAGCGTTGCAAGTATGGTGCAGCGTGCATCTGCATCACAAAAAAGAATAAATGAATTTTTACAAACAAAACCACTGGTTTTAAATACGGATAAAGCGACAACAGAAACATTAAATGGAAGTATCATTTTTAAAAACGTAACATTCACTTATCCGCATACAGGCATACGTGCATTAAATAATTTTTCATTGGAAATAAAGCCAGGCGAAAAAGTAATGATACTCGGCAAAACCGGCAGCGGCAAATCAACAATAGCACAATTACTGTTTCGATTTTATGATCCTGATAAAGGTTCCGTTTTTATTGGTGATAAAAATATACGCGATCAATCTATAAAGACTTTACGCAACTACATTAGTTATGTGCCGCAGGATATTTTTCTTTTCAGCGATACAGTTTCAAATAATATTCGTTTTGGTTTGCGTAACCAAAATGAAAATGGAGAAGTAAGAAAGTATGCGGATTATGCTGCAATAGATAACGAAATTAATTCGCTTGATAAAGGTTATGAAACGATGGTAGGAGAGAGAGGCGTTACTTTAAGTGGCGGTCAAAAACAGCGCGTTTCAATTGCAAGAGCATTAATTAAAGAAAGCCCGGTAATGTTGTTTGATGATTGTTTAAGCGCAGTTGATGCTAAAACAGAAAACAAAATTGTACAAAATTTAAATAATTTTCTGCGGGATAAAACAACCATTATTATTACGCATCGCATTTTTCTTTCTATAAAATTTGATAAGATAATTATTCTTTCGGATGGAGAAATTGCTGAAGCAGGAACGCATGCAGAGTTGCTTGCACTTGAAGGTTATTATGCAGAATTATATAATCTTCAGTTAAGCGAAGAAAATGCATCTGCGTAGTTCTAATTAAGTTTATCAAAATTTTGGTAATTGTAAAACAATATTATATTTGCTGCTACAAGCAACTATCACCAAAATCAAACCAAACAAAAGTGGCGTACGAAAACAACGAGAAAAAAATGGAAAGCGTTTACAGCAAACGCATTAAAGCCGGAAAGAGAAGAACTTATTTTTTTGATGTAAGGGAAACACGTGGTAATGATTTTTATCTTACCATAACTGAAAGCCGTAAACGTTTTAATGATGGAGGATACGACAGGCATAAATTGTTTTTATACAAAGAAGATTTTAATAAGTTTTGCAAAGCGTTGACTGAAGCTGTTGATTATGTGAAAACAGAACTAATGCCTGATTTTGATTTTGATGCTTTTAATCATGAGTATGCTGAGAATGCGCCTGTGCAGGATATTGCTGAAGCTGAAGCTGAAGTGGAAGTTGAAATAGAAGTTGATGAAGTATCAGGTACAGACAACACATCGGAAGAAGTTGACAAATGGTGATCAATATAATATTTTAAAGAAAAGGCTGTTTTATATAACAGCCTTTTTTATTTTATGATATGCCAATTAAAAAAACTTTTTTATCTGTATATAAAACAAATCTTTGATTCGGTCGTATTTTTAATATGCTTAAATATTACAGGATGAAATTAATGAGGAAGATTATTTGCTGTTTGATGTTGCTGTTTTTAGTTTGTTCAGAAATAAACGCACAATTATATAAAGTAGATTTAGATAACAAAATAAATAAAGCTTCATTAATTGTTGAAGGAACGGTGACAGCAAAACATTCGTTCTGGAACGATGAGCACAGCATTATCTATACATCAAACACACTGCATATTTATAAATTATTTAAAGGCCGCATTATATCAAAAGATATTGAAGTAATTACACAAGGTGGCAGCGTTGATAACAAATGCCTTAAAGTAAGCGAGGTTTTGCAACTGGATAAAAATGAAAAAGGAATGTTCTTTTTATTTGAGAATGCATTTAATATTCACTCACCGGTTACGAAGAATATTTTGTATGATGTGTACAGCAGCGAACAGGGATTTTTACGTTATACAGAAGATGGAACAACAGCCTTTGCACCATTTGCAAAATATGATAACATTCAGCAAACACTTTATAATTTAATTAGGCAGCGTACCGGTACTCAGGAAAAAATTATTGATGCTGATAATAAAACCAGTTCCGGTTCAGCTATTAAAATCAATTCAGGAACTGTAAGCAATGGTACAGCCGATGTAGCCATAAATTCTTTTTCTCCGGCCACAGTTAATGCAGGCGCAATCAATGATCCGGCAAATAATATTCTTACAATTACCGGCTCAGGTTTTGGAAGCCCATCCGGATCAGCAGGCGTGAAGTTTAAGGATGCTAATAACGATAATACAAATCCTGATTACAAGATCGACTATAACTCACCTTATGTTTTATCATGGACAGATAATCAAATAAAATTAAATGTTCCTGACCGTGCTGGCACCGGGAAGTTTGCTATTGTAGCAAGTGATGGCACAACTGCCACAACCACCACAGACCTGCAGGTTTTTTTTGCAGTACTTAACGGAGATTTTACCAGTGGAGGTAAAGATTTTGTACGTGAACCAAGGCTTATGAATGCGAACGGTTCCGGTGGTTATACCGTTCAGTTCAGCACAAGTACGGCAGGTGGAGGAAAAGATTTTACAGCTTCTCCGGCAAAGGGAACATTTGAACGTGCTATGGCAACATGGAAAGAAATTGTTGGTGCAAATCTTACAGAAGGTACACCAACAACGGTACAAAAAGTTGACGATGATAATATAAATATTATTGTGTTTGATAATAATAATACCGACGTTCCTAAAATGGCTGATGGTGTGCTTGAATCAACATATAGTTGGTTTTCAGCATGCACACAAGGTCAGCAAATTTTAATTGGCCAAAAGACCGGGTTTGATATTCTAATAAGAAATAGCGGTGTATCATTAGGTTCAAACATAACTTTCGAATATGGCCCATGTTTTCCTGCCGTTAGCACTTACGATCTCGAAATGATCATTCTTCATGAAATTGGTCATGCGCTTAATTTGTCTCACATAAATGATGATTATGAAAATGGAAGTGGAAGTTATCCAACTATAAATCCATCAAAACTTATGCATTATGCAATATTGGATTATGTTGACAGACGATCGCCCGATGCATCTGCATACCAGGGCGCGTTATATACGGTAACTCCGCAAAACAACACTTATGGTTCTTGCGGTCTTTATTCAAGTGAGATGTTGCCGCTTACAACATTAGCCATCGCAAATGATGAATGTCCTTCTACTTTTCCTTCAACCGAAATACAAAATAATACAGCAGTAGCTTTTGATTTGGTTCATGCAACAAGCAATAAGTTTGTTGATCCATCTTTTAAGCAGGTTGATTGCAAAAACGTGGGAACTTCAGTTACCAACAATGCTTATTATGCATTTTCAACCGGTACAAAGACAAATGTTACTTTAGATATTACTAATTACACAACTGTACCATCAGATCTGTCTGCATGCAATTCGCAAAGTATAAGAATGGCTTTGTATGATGTGCAAAGCTGTCCCACAGCACAATCGTATCCACAACCCGCTGTATGTTCGAATTTCAGCACCAACGGATCAATTAATCTTACAGGCTTGCAGCAAAATCATAAATACCTTTTATATTTTGATGGATACAGGAATACGAAAGCATCATTTACTGTTGTATTCAACAGCGATAGTTCTGCAAACATTCCTGATAATAATGTTACTGTTGTAACAGGGCCAAACCCGGTTTTGCAAGGCCAGCCTTTAAATGTTTATATCACTAATATTACATCAGGTTCATCTTACCAATATGTGTTGTATGATGCGGTTGGAAGAAAACTCACAACCGGTACAATTAATGCTGTTGTTCCAGCAACTTCTTTTAAAATTGACATGCGAGAAGTGGCTCCGGGAATTTATTTTTTGAAAATTATTGATGCCAACGGCAAAAAAGTTTCTACAACAAAAATATTTAAGCCATAAAAAAAGTCCCGCAATATTGCGGGACTTTAATAAATATTTTAATTGCTGATTATTCACCTACAACTTCAAATTCAACTTCAGTATTATTACCATTGCCAAAATCAATATTGGCTTTGTACGTACCAAGTTCTTTTACTTCATCAGTAATAGATATACGCTTACGATCAATTTCATAACCTTTTTGATCGCGTATTGCACGTGAAATTTGTAAAGTTGTAACGCTGCCGAATATCTTGCCGCTTGTACCGGTTTTAGCACCAATTTTAAGCGGAGATTCTTTCAACACATTAATTACCTTATTAATTTCTGCAAGCATAGCCGCTTCTTTTTTAGATCGAACTTTCATGCGTTCATCTAACTGCTTTTTATTAGAAGCATTGGCTTCAACAGCAAATTTTTGAGGAATAAGATAGTTGCGGGCATAACCGTTTTTTACGGTCACCAATTCATTGGCACCGCCAAGTGTATCTACATCCTTTATTAATATTACCTGCATTGTAATTTTTTTAGCTTTTAGCTATTTTAATAAATCAGTTACATAAGGCATAAGCGCCATCTGGCGTGCCTTCTTTACAGCGTCGCTTACTTTACGCTGATACTTTAATGAATTACCTGAAAGACGGCGGGGAAGAATCTTACCCTGGTCATTTACAAATTTCTTCAGAAATTCAATGTCTTTGTAATCCACATACCTGATGCCATATTTCTTAAAGCGGCAGAATTTCTTCTTGGGCTTATCAGCTTTTATGGCGGTAAGATATTTTATTTCATTTGTCTTTGCCATAAGTTATGCCTCCGCTTTTTCAGTTCCTGTGGGTACGCCTCTTCTCTTTTTTCCATTATACTCAACGGCGTATTTATCGAGTACAGTGACCATGTGACGCATTACTTGTTCGTCACGTAAAAGCTGAATTTTCAGCTTTTCATTGAAGGTGGATAGCG
>JBDUBY010000254.1:0-3263 GCA_040003735.1 Parafilimonas sp. | reverse complement strand
ATGGTTTCAAGTGTTGTTTCAATGGCGGTTGATAAACATTCTTTATATCATCATCTCAAAAATCAATACATACATGAGTTGATAAAAGAAGATGCGGAAGATGAAAGCAAATTGCAGCCTGTTTTGGCAAATGAAAATAATAAAGAACAAATTTAAATCAGTTTGATTTTGTGAAATTAATGCTTCGACTGCTTCAGTTTATTTATTCGCTTTATGCGTTACTGGTCTTTATCATTCTGATGCTGATCGTTTTTATATTTATGCTTTTCTTTCTTCTTTTCGGAAAAATAAAAGCAGGCAATCTTGTTTACAAAGCTTGTAATACTTGGGGAACAATATGGTATTTTTTTGTTGGTATCAGACATAAAGAAATATACGAGGTGCCGCACGATAAAACCAGGCAATATATATTTATTGCCAACCATTCTTCTTATATTGATATTCCTTCTATTGTTATGTGCATTCATCAACCGGTAAGGGCATTAGGTAAATATGAAATGGTTCGTTATCCGATATTTGGTTTAATCTATCGCGCTGCTGCTATTTTAGTTGATAGAAGAGATGCGGCGCATCGAGCACAAAGTGTGCGTGCATTAAAAGCAGCTATTGCAAGAGGGATTTCCATTTTTATTTTTCCTGAAGGCACATTTAACGAAACCGGCAAGCCTTTAAAAGATTTCTATGACGGTGCATTTCGCACTGCGGTTGAAACACAAACGCCCATCAAACCAATTTTGTTTGTTGACAATGATGATCGTTTAAATCAAAAAAGTATTTTCTCTTTAACACCTGGCATAAGCCGTTGTGTTTTTTTAAATGAAATAAATGTTGATGGTTGTAAAACAAAACAGGATATTCAATTTCTTAAACAAAAGGTGCATGATATAATGGAAGCTGGCTTAATTAAATACCGAAGCAATACATAACTTATGAAATATTATTTTCTGTTTATTATTTCTATTGCAGGATATTCTTTAAGTGCCCAGCAAATTAATTTCACACCAACTTCTTTCAGCAATAAATTTTCTTTAAATATTAATTCTGCTCTTAAAATAAATTCGGGAGATTCTGTAAACACTGAAACAATTGATGCTGCAGGTTATGATAAAAACGGCGTTAAACGACAGAAAGGTGGCAATCCTTTAACCGGACCGTTTTATGTAAATGATGCTTTTGAAGGCGATGTGCTTGCGATAACAATAACACGACTTTCTTTGAATCGTTCAACTGCATTTACAACTGAAAGTTTTTCTTCAAGAAGTGTAGATGAATCAATTTCAAAACAATTTAAAAAAGCAAAACTTGTTAGATGGAAGCTTGATACTTTAACTGGTATAGCTTCTATTATTAATGATAGTTCTTATGAACATCTGCATGCTTTCAATGTTCCTTTAAAACCTTTTTTGGGTTGTATCGGTGTTGCACCATCGAATAAAAAAAATGAGATATTAAGTTTTTTCCAGGGAAATTTTGGAGGCAATATGGATTGCTCTTTTATAACGCAGGGCGCAACAGTGTATATTCCTGTTTTGCATGATGGTGCGTATTTGTTTGTTGGAGATGGACATGCTTTACAAGGTGACGGCGAGATAGCAGGTAATGCACTTGAAACTTCATTAAACATTTCTTTTGCAGTAAAGGTTATTAAGAAAGACTCTTTGCAAATATCTTTCCCGCGAATTGAAAACGATGAATATATTATGTCGTTAGGTATTGCAAAAAAATTAGATGATGCTATAAAAATTGCAACAACAGATTTAGTAAACTGGTTGCAACATGATTATAATTTAACACTACAGGAAGCAACGCAAGTTATCAGCACAACCATTGAATATAATATTCCTGAAATCGCAGATCCTTATGTTGAAGTGATCGCAAAAATTAAAAAAGAGTTGCTAACATCTTTAAAAAAATACTGATAGTACTCTTAATATAACACCTGCTGTAAGTAATTTTATTCACTTTAATCATCAATTGCAGAAAGATCCTGGCTTAATGATTTTTATGTTTGTCTTTAAGTTTTTTCTGATGTTACCTTATAATTATTTGCAAGTAAATTTCCCCATACAGCAAACTGGTTTACTTCTGATGGTAGACCAAAGCTTGCCATAGCGCCATCGCATAATGAAATTATAAATTAAGCTAACATTATAAACCTGTGTAAACATTCCTTGTTTTTACGCAGCTTAATATTTTATTTTCGCAACCGACGATGAATTCAACTGAAATAAATTTTTTTACAAATGAAGTTGTGCGTAATCAAGTGCTTTATGCTGAAATAATTATTCCGCTTGCATTACCGCAAAATTATACCTGGAATATTCCTGAGCAATTTCAAAATGTTGCAAAGCCCGGCATTCGTGTTGAAGTGCAGTTGAAGAATAAACGTTATGCAGGAATCATTAAAAAAATAATTACGCAAAAGCCTGGAGGTTTTGAACCAAAATCTATCTTAAATATTTTAGATGATGAGCCGCAATTGCACGAACAACAATTACAATTGTGGCAATGGATCGCTGATTATTATATGTGCAGCGAAGGTGAAGTAATGCAAGCTGCGATGCCTGCAAATTTGAAACTATCAAGCGAAACAATTTTAGTTTGGAATGAAGAGCATGGCGAAGATTTTTCTGACCTGAATGATCGTGAATATATAGTTGCAGAAGCATTAAGTATAAAGAAAGAATTAAAATTAAGTGAAGTACAACAATTGCTTGATGCTTCGCATGTATACCCCGTTATAAAAAAATTGATCGAAAAAAATGTTTGTCATGTTTGGGAAGAACTGAAAGAAAAATATAAAGAAAAAAGTGAAACATATATTCTTTTACATCCGCAATATCGCGATGAAGAAAAATTATCAAAACTATTTGATGCATCCAAAGCGCCAAAGCAAATGGAGTTGTTATTGTCTTATTTGCATTTGATAAAAGAAGACGGCGAAGTAACGCAGCCATCATTATTAAAAAAATCAAATGCAAGTGTTGCGCAGTTAAAAGGTTTATTAGATAAAAATATTCTGCTTGCAGAAAAACGTTCTATTAACCGCATACACTCTTTACCAAAAAATATTCAGATAGATTTTACTTTATCAAATGCGCAGCAAACAGCATTAACAGAAATAGAAACCGCATTCAATGAAAAGAATGTTTGTTTATTGCATGGCGTAACGGCAAGTGGAAAAACGCAGATCTATATAAAACTTATCGAACAATATATTCAGCAAGGCAAACAGGTTTTATATATGTTGCCGGAGATTGCTT
>JBDUBY010000220.1:0-3299 GCA_040003735.1 Parafilimonas sp. | reverse complement strand
AGTTTGATAAAAAGCAAATGCCGGTGTGGGATGCATTTCAATTCTTAAATCAATTGGTAGATGATTCAGATCCTGATACTGATCTTGATCAATTTCAACACTTGTTACAAACTGCAGAAGCAATACGAAGAGATGGACATCCTGACTGGATGGTATGTGTTGGTTTGCTGCATGACATGGGCAAAGTTTTATGTTTATTTGGCGAGCCGCAGTGGGCTGTTGTTGGCGATACTTTTCCTGTTGGCTGTGCTTACTCAGATAAGATTGTTTATCCTGAATTCTTTAAAAACAATCCTGATTATACAAACAAAAATTTCAATACAAAATATGGTGTTTATGAACCGAATTGTGGTTTGCGTAATGTAACTATGAGCTGGGGACATGATGAATATGTTTACAACATTGCAAAAGATCGTTTACCTGAAGAAGGTTTATACATGTTGCGTTATCATTCATTTTATCCATGGCATAAAGAAGGCGCTTATGATTATTTATTAGATGATCATGACCGCAAAATGTTGAAGTGGGTAAAGCTTTTCAATCCGTATGATTTATATTCAAAAAATCCAACGCCACCAAACTGGAAAGAATTAAAGCCGTATTATGAAGATCTTGTTGCTAAATATTTGCCGCGTGAGTTAAAGTTTTAATTGATAACAATTTTTCAGAATTCACTATAGAAAAATCAACTGCAAAGCGAAGCTTCCTATCATTATATAAATAAAAAAAGCCGGCTCTACCGGCTTATACTTGTAATACAATGCAGTATTTATTTTTTCACATTTACAGTTATAGTTGCTGATAATTGCGAACCATAAGAACGGTGTGAGCCATCTCCCAACTGCAAAGTAAGTTTGTGTTTTCCCGCAGGTAATGTAAGCGTTGTTTCTGTTTGTGCTTTGCCAAAATGAATATGCGTAGAATCTTTGGGAACTACAGTACCAGCCGGAATAGAATCACCATCATCTATCAACAGGTGATGATGACCTGTATTTGCCATCATGCTTCCCGCTGTGTCAAGAGAAATACCTGAAACACCCATTTCAACTTTAAAAGGAGATGTAACGGTTTCTCCGTCTTTCAAATTCTTAAAGAAAACTTTTGCATCTGCAGGCGCAGCTTCCATACCAGACGCAGCTTGTGGTGTCTCCGCCATCATGCTCATAGTATCTGCTGTGGCTGCAGATGTATCCGAACTTGCTGCGTTTTGCGTGCCTGAATTGCAGGCAGATAATATAAATAATAATGCGGCAGCAGGAACAAAACGAAGTGTACTCATAATTTTTATTTCTGTTTAATGAATAATGATTTGCGGTTAAAG
The DNA here is from genome assembly GCA_040003735.1 of Parafilimonas sp. GTDB lineage: Bacteria > Bacteroidota > Bacteroidia > Chitinophagales > Chitinophagaceae > Parafilimonas. The sequence goes on along the minus strand of JBDUBY010000220.1, from coordinate 1,978 downwards.
TTAAACACTAACATTATTCAATTATTATCTTTTACACTGAACTGCATAAATAAACAGTTGCATGCAACAACAAGATTGTTATAATAGCTTTGCGAAAAATAAAAAGATGTACCGCAAATTGCTGATCGTTTTTATTTGTGTTATAGCTGCATGCAGTTCTCCAAAATATAAAAACCCGCATGTTGTAATTGAAACAAAATTTGGTGATATTGAACTGGAACTTTATCCGGCACAAGCACCAAAAACAGTAACTGCTTTTTTATCTTATATTGATTCAGGCTATTATAAAGATGCAACATTTTATCGCGTGTTAAGAGATGATGAGCAGCCATCAGATGCATTTAAATCTGAACTAATACAAGGCGGCATATGGAAGACGAATTACAAACTTGCATCAACCATTCCGGGCATTGCTCATGAGCCAACCAATCAAACAAAAATTTTACATACTGACGGAACTATTTCTTTAGCAAGAGCAGCGCCGGGCACAGCCAATACAGAATTTTTTATTTGTGTTGGAGACCAGCCCGGCTTTAACTATGGCGGCGCAAATAATCCTGATGGACAGGGTTATGCGGCTTTTGGCAAAGTGGTAAAAGGTATGAACGTTGTAAAAAATATTTATGATGCACCTGAAACAGACGGCACGTTTAATCCGCTGATTTATATTCATAAGATAAAGAAATTATAAAAACTTATAGCGCCATTATTCAAAAAATTTTGCTGCTATCTTTATCACCTAAAAAATTTTCATGAAAAAGAATTTAATGCTTGCTGTACTATTTTCTGTGTGCGCGTTTTGTGTTTCTAATGCACAAACTCTTATTACGCCGCAACCTTCACCTACCGCAGAAATAAAACAAAATTTCGGGTTATCGCAAATAGAAATTTCTTATTCAAGACCCGGTATAAAAGGCCGCAAAATATTCGGTGATATTGTGCCGTATAATAAAGTATGGAGAACAGGCGCAAACTCTGCTACCACAATAACTTTTGGGGATGATGTGATGATGGGCGGAACAAAAATTCCTGCAGGTAAATATGGGTTGTTAACAATACCCGGAGAAAATGAATGGATGGTTATTATTACAAAACAAACTAATGTTAATAATCCATCTTTATACAAGCAAGATCAGGATGTAGTGCGCATTGCTGTGAAGCCATACCAGCTTCCATTTTCTATAGAAACTTTTACAATTGGTTTTGGTGATGTTGCAAGCGATAGCTGCCATCTTGAGTTAATGTGGGACAATGTGTATGTGCCTGTAACAATTACAACTGATGTTGATGGTAAAGTAATGACGCAGATAAAACAAATAATGGAAGGCGATAATCTTCCTTATTTCCAGTCTGCGCAATATTATATTGATAATAATAAAGATTTAAACCAGGCACTTGTATGGCTTGATAAAGCAATTGCGCAAAATCCAGATGCATATTATATGTATTATCAAAAGGCAAGAGCGCTTGCAAAACTTGGTAAGAAACAAGATGCGCTAACTGCATCTAATAAATCAATTGAACTTGCGAAAGCTGCGAAGAATGATGATTATGTTGCACTGAATGAAAAACTACAAAAGACTTTATAATAATTATTGAACAGGTAAATAAAATTCACCATTCGTTATAACTATACTATCATTGGTATTATCTGTATTATTGAATTTGCCGCTGAAAGTTCCACTGACAATTGATTGATTAATATTCAAAATTGTAATTTTTATTGTGGAAGAATTTGGAACCACACCAGAGCCATAAAATGTACTGTCTGCTACAACGTAATTGCCGTCAGGCGAAAAGTAATGATTGCCTGAATTTGATTCGTAAACACCTTTTGTTATAATTGTATCAAAAGCATGTTGAATTACCAGTTGAATAGTTTTATTATTTGCATTATTTTTTCCTGACATTGTAAAACCGGCTGTAATATCTCCTGAATATTCTTGAGCGGCAGCATTGTCGTGAAAATTTTGCCCGG
>JBDUBY010000141.1:0-3321 GCA_040003735.1 Parafilimonas sp. | reverse complement strand
TTTTTGAATAGGGTAATGCATATATTTTTTCATTCTGAAATCTCACTCTTTCAATAAAGTCTTTTTTAAATTGAACGTAATCGTCGCAGGTATTCACCAAAGTGTAAATGTTATCACGAACATCTTTATACAAATCAAAAATATCATTGCCGAGTTGATATAAACTTCCAATCAAAAACAATACTTCCTGCATTTGCACATCAGCAGCTTCATTCAAACATTGATGATAAATAATCACACTTACTGCACCTTTTGTATATGTAATGCGGCGCATTTCTTCTTTTGAAATGCTTTGTTTTGTTTGCTTAATAGTTTCGACTTGTATATCTAAAACATCTTTTGAAGCTTTAAGATATCCAGCTTTATGCGGAACAGTTTGTAATAAATACGTTTGAATTTCTTTTGCAACATGCGCCGAAAATGTAGAAGCAGTAAAGCTTTCAGGATAAAATGTTATTTGACTGATGTTTTCATGATCCAGTTTATCAATGTCAAAAAGATCGTCACCAACAGGCGTTAAAACACCAAACAAGGTTGCGCGTTTGCGCTCTTGGTTGCTTAAAGTTTTTCCATACAATCTTTTATAACTGCTGCATAAAAATGATGTGATAAATAATCCGTAGTAATCTAAAATTTTCTTCCGTTGTTCAGGCTGAAATTTTCCATTGTACTTTTTTTCAAGCTGATCTAAATATGGAATGAGAAATGTTTTATTGAATTGTTTCTGAACTTTTATTTCGCGATAAACTTTATTGGCAATATTGATGTAACGTAAAAAATTCATTTGCTAATGTTCGCTTCAAACATAAAACAAATTGAATAATTAGTTAGGAAATGAATAATGAAACTGTAGTTGCCAAATGATTTGTTGTTGAAGTGTTGCGACGCAAGGAACGATGCCATGAAATACCAAAGCTTGTTACCAAAACATTACTAATTAAAATTTAAAACGTAAATGTTTACTTCACATTTGCCACCACTTTTGCGCCCGCCTTTTTTGCAGATTGCATTACGCGAAAAACTTCGCCATACATAGAAGCAGTATCAGCGTTAATAACAACCGAAGGCGTATCAACCGTGCTGCGGTTTTTATTAACCTCAAACTTTATTAAACTGTCAAGATTATTCGGATCAATTTGATGCTGGCCAATATAAATGTGTTGATCTTTATCAATGGAAACAACGATATGCTGTTTTGCTTTCGTGTCTTTTGTGCCTTTTGGATTATTTACTTTGATCACATTCGGGTTTGCCAGCGTTGAAATAATTAAAAAGAAAAAAAGCAAAATGAATAAAATATCATTCAGCGTGCCTGAGTGAACTTCACCATGAGATTTATATCGTCTTCTTATATCCATTGTCAAATTGTCGAATTAATGAATTGGCAAATTATCTTGTTGGTTCCTGTAAAACATCAATAAATTCTGCGCTTGCAATTTCCATCCTGTTCGCTGTTTTATCAACCTGCGTGTTTAAAAAATTATAGCCCACATAAGCCAACAAACCAATAATTAAACCTGCTGCAGACGTGATCATTTTTGTATAAATACCACCAGCAATTTCACCCAACTCCAATTCGCCGCTTGATGCGATGGCTGAAAATAATTGCAGCATTCCAACGATCGTTCCTAAAAAACCAAACATTGGCGCAATGCCCGCGATCAATGAAAGTATATTTAGGTTACGTTCCATTTTATACATTTCCAAACGGCCAACATTCTCCATACTTTTTTCAATCGCATCAATTGGTTTACCGATTCGCTGAATGCCTTTATCAATAATTCTTGCAACAGGATTCTCTGTATTTCGTGCAAGATTTCGTGCTGCTATTACATTGCCGGTAATAATATTATCGCGGATAATGTGCATAAAATTTGCATCAATCCTGGAAGCTTTACGAATAGCGATCAATCGTTCAAAAAAAACAAATATGGCCGCAGCAAGCAACACATACAAAGGATACATAATCCATCCGCCTTTATTTAAAAGGCTTAAAACATTCATTGTTTGTGGCTGTTGCGCAACAGCGTTTACAATTTTTGTAGTATCCACCTGTAAAAAAAATCCCATTCTAAAATTGATTTTGATGTATGCAAAGTACGTTCAACAACAAAACAACGGTTGCACTGTTGATAAATTACGTATGAATGTTATTTTAAGAAAGATTTTGCAGGATAATAAAGGTTAAACATTATTTTTAAAACAAAGTTTAAATAATAATGACTGAAGCAGAATACATTGGTTTGGATAATATAAGTAACAGGCATGAATTTTATAATAATGAAGGATTTCCTGTACCTGATCATTCAACTAATCATACTTTAATAGAAATCAACGTGATTGAGTTATTGCAAAATTATTTGCAAGGTGAAAATGCAATTCCATTCGCAAGCAACCTTCGTTTATATAACGCAAACAAAATTACATATACATATCCTGATTTAATTGTTTTTAGCGAACAGCCTGCCTTTACAGAACACGAAGTAATGACGGTTACAAATCCATATTTAGTAATTGAAATTTTCGAATCATCAAATCCCGATTACAACTCGGCTGCAAGATTTGATTTATACCAGGGCATTCCATCTTTTAAAGAATTCCTGATTATAGATGCCGATTCAATGCACGTAATTTCAATAAGTGATCAGGGCGAAGAATGGTTAGTTCAGGAAGCAAAAAATATAAAAGAAGCTGTACGTTCGCACGCCATTAATTTTACTTTCAAAATAACCGACATTTATAAAGACATTAAATTAAGTTCTGAAATAAAGGGCAATTAAAATTTTAAATGTAGATAAAGTTCAAGCCAGCTTTCATGTTTGCATGCAGACAAATTTCGCTTACTCAATTTCGCAATTACAGTTTTGAATCATTCCATTTCAAACAAAATATTATTGGCATTTGCGGAAAGAATGGAAGCGGCAAAACAAATTTGCTGGATGCTATTTATTATTTGTGTTTTACCAAAAGCAGTTTTAACCGGCCGGATAATCAAAGTGTGAAAGAAGACAATGCAGGTTTTAGAATTGAAGGAAATTTTATAAAAGACAATGAAGAAAAAAAGATCGTTTGCATTCTTCGTGAAAATAACCGTAAAGAATTTTCTGTTGACAATGAAATGTACAAGCGATTTTCAGAACATATTGGCAAGTTTCCATGTGTAATGATTGCGCCTGATGATGTTGCTTTAATTACCGAAGGCAGCGAAGAACGCAGAAAATTTATTGATACTTTGCTCTCGCAATTGCAACACGATTATCTTGAACAACTCATATTATACAATAAAATTTTACAGCAACGAAACAGCTTTTTAAAATTTGC
>JBDUBY010000441.1:0-11203 GCA_040003735.1 Parafilimonas sp. | reverse complement strand
ACTAACGTATCTTTATTAGATGATGAGTTAGTTTTTGTTTGACTGTTGTTTTTTGTTTGCCCATTACAGCTCGTCAAGACTGTAAAGAGAAGAAAATAAAGCCCGATATAATAAAGTCGTTTCATAATTGAATTGTTGTATTTTAGGGTTGCACATAACGGAAATCGTATTGCTGCAGCGGGAAAAATAGCGCCGTGTCTGCGCCTTCCCAATAGTGCTGCTTGTAGTCGTTAATTAAGTCTTTTTTAGCCCAATATAAAAACGCAAAATCTTGAATTCGTTGTCCATATTAAATTCATAATAAATGTACCTGCATCCTTTAAGATTTTGAAGTACCTTTTTGGGTCGTCAATATGAGAAACCTTTCTTTATCAAACGAATGGAAATCCTTATCCTGAAAACTTAGAACGCCATTTTCCCGAGGGAAAACCTGTCCGGAAAATTCCGATTGCCTTTCTACAATTAACGAACCCTGGCCGGAAAATCCCGGTTCAAACAATTATTTAAATGCATTAAGACCTGTAACGTCCATGCCTGTAATAAGTAAATGCACATCGTGTGTGCCTTCGTAAGTAAGCACGCTTTCAAGATTCATGATGTGCCGCATAATGCTGTATTCGCCGGTAATGCCCATGCCGCCAAGCATTGCCCTGGCATCACGCGCAATGTTTGCTGCAATTTCGCAACTGTTGCGTTTTGCCATGCTTACCTGCGCCGGCGTGGCTCTTTCTTCGTTCATTAAAACGCCAAGCCGCCAAACTAATAGTTGCGCCATAGTAATTTGGGTAATCATTTCTGCCAACTTTTTTTGCTGCAACTGAAATGCGCCAATGGGTTTATCAAACTGAATACGTTCTTTACTATAGCGTAAAGCGGTATCGTAACAATCCATAGCAGCACCTAAAGCGCCCCAGGAAATTCCGTAACGTGCTTTGGTTAAGCAACCAAGCGGGCCCTTTAAACCTTTTATATCAGGAAAAATATTTCCTTTGGGCACACGCACATCATGAAATACCAATTCTCCTGTTGCGCTGGCACGAAGGCTCCATTTGCCGTGGGTGGTTGGTGTGGTGAAACCTTCCATGCCTCGCTCAACTATTAATCCTCTTATGTCACCGTTTTCATCTTTTGCCCAAACCACAGCAACCTGCGCAAAAGGCGCATTGCTGATCCACATTTTTGCGCCATTCAGTATAACATGATCGCCATCCTCTTTAAAATTAGTAACCATGCCTGCGGGATTGCTGCCGAAATCGGGCTCCGTTAAACCAAAACATCCGAGCCACTCGCCGCTGGCTAATTTGGGTAGAAATTTTTTGCGTTGTTCTTCACTTCCATAAGCATATATGGGAAACATTACCAAACTGCCCTGAACACTTGCAGTAGAACGTACGCCGCTATCGCCGCGCTCCAATTCCTGCATCATTAATCCATAGCTGATATAATCTAAACCGCCGCCGCCATATTCAGGCGGAATTGTTGGGCCGAAACAACCGAGGTCGCCCATTTGCTTTACAATAAACTCAGGAAATTCTGCACGCTGCGCATAATCTTCAATAATTGGCGAAATCTCTTTTTTTACATAATTGCGCACGGTATCCCGAACAAGTTTCTGCTCTTCTGTAAGCAATTCATCCACTAAAAAGTAATCCGGTGATTGAAATACATCAGTTCTGGAAGCCATATTATGTTTTTAATTGTTTACCTGAAATTTAAAGATGGCAAATGTAAACAGTTGTTAGTATTGGCAATGTTTTAATGCAGTATATATTGGTAAATTAAACTGAATATTTTACGGAAATCTGATTTAAATGTTCCGCCATCATAGGTTTTACGATATAGCCATCAACTTTAAAAACGTAAGCTTGTTCAAAATCTTCTTTTGATAAACTTGAGGATAAAACATAAACAGGAATTTCAAGGCTTTTTTCTTTTGACCAATTTTCAAACCATTCAAGAAATTCCCATCCGTTCATAACAGTCATGTGCAAATCAACAAAAACAACATCAGGCAATGCGGCCAGGTTTTTTAATAAATAATCTTTTCCCTGCAAGCCATCCCTGCATGAAATGAACTCCTCGGTAAAATCTGTCAACTTCATCATTCGTTCACAAATATTGGTGGTGATAAAATCATCATCAATAAAAAGAACTTTTGTAAATGCGGGCATAAATAATAAGTTGATTTTCTGGTATTATTTTTCTTCAATAGCTATTAAATCATTCAAATCAATATTAATTGGTAATACACCAATTTGAACAACGGCTCTTTTACCGCGAATTTCTTTTACCTCGCCAACCTGGTAATTTTTTTTCATTTTTACTTTTGAACCAACAGAAACCGGTGTTGCCAGTTCCCTGTATTTTGATTCTATTTTCTGTACAAATTTATTTTTTATTTTGTTCTCATTACGTTTAAATAACAATTCCTGTACCTGCTTAATTACTTCATTCTTGTTTTCAGTTTTTCTCCATTCCAACACAATCTGCTTTAATTTTCTTTCCATGTCTTTCAGGTAAGCAATTCTTTCCTCAGTTACTTTATTCTGATGTTTTAATATTTCAATTTGCTGATTGTGCTTCTCTTTATTAAGCTCTGCAGAAAGTTGTTTTTTCAGGTGTTCATTTTCTGCAAGCAGACTTTTTAATTCCTGTCTTTCTTTTTGCAAAACCTGGAGATCCTGTTCTGTGCGGTTTAACAATTTATCGAGCCGAAAGTGATTTTCATCAACCAGTTTTTTTGCCTGGTTAATCAGATGCTTTGGTAAACCAATTCGTTCAGCTATTGCAAAAGTATAGGAACTGCCCGGTTTTCCGGCGGCTAATCTGTATAATGGAAGCAGATTCTTTTCATCAAACATCATCGAACCGTTTATTATTCCTACGGTACGGTTTGCGAAAGTTTTTAAGTTAAGATAGTGTGTAGTAATTACACCAAAAGCATGTTTGCGGTTTATTTCGTTTAAAATTATTTCTGCAAATGCGCCACCGAGATTTGGATCCGTTCCGCTGCCTAATTCATCTATAAAAAACAATGTTTTGCCGTTTGCATTTTCTATAAAATATTTCATGTGCAGCAAATGCGAAGAGTAAGTGCTCAAGTCAAATTCAATGCTTTGCGTATCGCCAATATGAATAAATAATTGTTTAAAAATTCCCATTTCAGAATCCGGATGCACAGGCACTAATAAACCACTTTGCAACATCAACTGGTTAAGGCCAATTGTTTTCATGGTAACTGTTTTTCCACCTGCATTCGGTCCGCTGATTACAAGTATTCGATTTTTATCATCAAGCTTTAATGTAACCGGAATTGTTTCCTTTTTTGAGTTTTTATTATGTAAGATTAAAAGCGGGTGAAAAGCGTTCTTTAAATCAATGATTGCACTTTCTGTTACGTTAGGATAATTGCCATTTATCTCAATCCCAAATTTTGCTTTTGCCTGTATAAAATCAAATTCACCTGCAATTTGCAGCCACGCTTGTAACAAGCTGCCGTAGACAGAAAGATTGGCTGTAAGTATTTTTAAAATGCGCAAAACTTCTTTGCGTTCTTCGTTCTCTAAAGAAAAAACTTCATTGTTTAATTCTATTGTTTCTTCAGGCTCTATAAACGCTGTTTTACGGCTATCGCTTTCACCATGTAAAATACCTTTTACCTGCCGTTTATATTCTGCAAAAACAGCCACTACTCTTCTGCCATTACTAAAACTTTCATCTATTTCCGCACTATACCCGGCTTTGTTTAAGCGTGCAACTTCCTTCTCAAATACTTTGCGTAATTCGTTGCGTTTACGATAAAGGTTTTGCCTGATCTTTTGCAGTGCTTCGCTTGCACTATCTTTTACATTCCCGGTTTCATCAAATACTTCATCTATAAATTGAATGATCTTTTTTTCGTAATAAGAATTCTCCAAAACCTTGTATAAAGCAGGATATGCCAACCGCCGTTCAATATCAAACCATCGAAATAATTTTTCATTACTAAAACTTAGTTTGCGAACATGCATAAAATCTTCAACCTGTAAAACACTGCCTTCAATACTTAATAATTTTAAGCTTCGGCTAATGTTCAGGCTAAAGTCATTTGGCAAAACTTGCTTTTGTTCCAATATCAATTTATATTCAAATGCCTGTTGAAGTTGTAATACAATAATTTCTTTTTTTGTATGAATGCGCAAATGCTCCGCTTTTTCTTTTGCGTATTCTGTATTATAATAAGCAGAAAGAAGATTTTTTACTTTTGAAAATTCAAGTTGTTGCTCCGCAGATTCTGGATATAACTTCATTTCTTAAAATAACAACTCAGAGATTTTAAGATCCTTTGAATTGATGAAATTTATGGTGTTTATCTAAATAATTAAATAGCGATATTAAAGAAAAATTATTTAACTAAAAGTTTAAGTTTTTGGCTTATCAGCGGGCTTTACTTTTACCTCATGATTGGTATTTTCCTTATCCTGAATCGTTTGTTTTCCTGTTTCAACTTCTACCTGTTTTGTAGTAACCGCATAATCATTCGGATGTATTTGAGAGCCATATTTTATAGCGTAAGCTTTTGTAAACTCAGCACCAAAATATAAAATAATTGAAGAATAATAAACCCATAACAATAATATAACAAGCGAACCCGCAGCGCCATACGTACTGCCAACCTGCGCTTTACTTATATAAAATGAAATACCGAATTTACCCAGCATAAATAAAATAGAAGTGGTAATTGCGCCAGCCAGTACATCTCTCCATTTTATGCGTGCATCTGGTAATACCTTAAATATGACGCCGAAAATTAATGTTGTGATGCCAAGTGTAAGTACAATATTTATTATGTAAACAATTATAACAGCAACACCCGGATAACTTGCCTGGAAACGGCTCATTAAACCTTCAATAATTGCAGAAACACCTAACGAAACCAGCAATAGAAAACCAAGGCTTGCAATTACTGAAAAAGACAGAAACCTATTGCGTATCATTTTAAGCCAGCCTTTTTTTGGTTTTGGCTTTAATCCCCATATTCTGTTAATTGAATCCTGGATATCGCCAAAAACTGTTGTAGCACCTATCAATAAAGTAATAATGCCAACTATAGCGGCAATATGGCCTTTACCGCCTATTGATGCATTTTTTATAATTTGTTGCAGTTGCATTGCGGTATCACTTCCAACAAAACTTTTCAGTTGTCCAAAAATTTTACCTTCTACAGCATCGCGGCCTAAAAAAATACCACATAAAGAAATTATTACCACCAGCAGTGGCCCCATTGAAAAAACAGTATAATATGCCAGGCTTCCGCTAAGCTTGGTTACATTGTCATTACTAAATCCTTTAAAAGAGTCTTTCAATACACTAAACAAACCTTTAAACGAAAGCTTTTCTTTAGTTGTTGCAGTTTTATCCATAGGCTTGTTTTAAACAAAAACCCCGCCGATGGCAGGGCTTGTGTAAGTTTTAGGGAATATAAGATTATGAAAAAATATTTTCAGTTTGTTTGTTAAGACTATAAATACTATCGTTCATATCGTCGTAAACATCTTCAGCAACATCTTTTATACTGTTTCTATTTTTATTATAAATAAAAGCTACCACACCTGCTGCTAATACAATTACTGCACCTGCAATTATTTTCTTGTTCATAAAATTGATTTTAATTAATAATGCTTTTAATAGATTACGATAAATCTAATTTCATACCAACTTAATCCTTCTTAGCCTTCGCCCAGTTATTTTCCATCTCTTTATAATTTTCTTTAGATATCGTTGATTTCTTTTTGGAGCTGGAAGTGTTCTTTTTTTTCTTAGCATTAATATTATTTACCAAAGAATTTTTTACACCAAGTTTATTTTTACCACTTACTTTTTTTGCGGATTTCTTTGCACTTTTTTTTGGAGATTTCTCCGCCGATTTCCTAACTGATTTTTTAACTGGTTTTTTGGTTGCTTTCTTCGCTGATTTTTTTGCTGATTTTTTAGCCTTCATTGTGAACTAGTTTTATCAGCTTAATAAAATAAACATTATGCCAAATACTTTATTCTGTTATGACGTATATAAACTGATCAACTATTTTCTTTCTTATTTGTTTAGTAAGTATGAGTATGCCAGTAAATATAATGTGGTTTCGCCGCGATCTAAGATTGAACGATAATGCAGCTTTGTATCATGCATTAAAAGATGGAAATCCTGTTATTGCGATTTTCATTTTTGATAAAAATATTTTAGATGATCTGGAAGAAAAAAAAGACAGGCGCATACAATTTATCCGTGATGCACTAGTTGAAATAAATAATGAATTAAAAAAATATAAAAGCTCACTTGAAATAATTTACGATACACCACATGCGGCTTTTATTAACCTGCTAAAAAAATATTCAATACAAAATGTTTTCACTAATGAAGATTACGAACAATATGCAATTGACCGTGATAAAGAAATTGAAACACTTTTAAAAAAATATAAAGCAGAACTAAAATCATATAAAGACCAGGTAATCTTTTCAAAAAATGAAGTTGTTAAAGATAATGGTGAACCATATACAGTGTTTACTCCGTACAGTAAAAAATGGTTATCAGTATTAAAACCTTTTTATTTAAAAGCATATCCAACAAAAAAATATTTTAAGAATTTCAACAAGCAGGATGAGCATACAATTCCTTCTCTTGAAAGCCTGGGTTTTGAAGAAAGCACTAAACCATTTCCGCAAAAGACAGTTGAAGAAGCACTGATAAAAAATTATAAAGAAACAAGAGATATTCCAGCTATAAACGGAACAAGCAGAATGAGCGTGCACCTGCGCTTCGGAACGATTAGTATTCGTGAGCTTGCATCAAAAGCGCAAAAATTAAGCAGTACTTATTTGAACGAATTAATATGGCGCGAATTTTACCACATGATTCTTTGGCATTTTCCAAATGTGCGTATAGAAAAAGCTTTTCACGAAGAAATGGACAATATACAATGGCGCAATAATGAAAAGGAATTTAACGCATGGTGTGAAGGAAAAACCGGATATCCAATTGTTGATGCCGGCATGCGTGAGTTAAATGAAACAGGTTTTATGCATAATCGTGTACGCATGATAACTGCTTCTTTTCTTGCCAAACATTTGTTGGTTGACTGGCGTTGGGGTGAAGCTTATTTTGCAAAAAAATTATTGGATTATGATTATGCGCCAAACAATGGTGGTTGGCAATGGAGCGCAAGTACAGGTTGCGATGCAATGCCTTATTTCAGAATTTTTAATCCAACATTGCAGGCAAAAAAATTTGACAAAGATTTAAAATATATTAAAAAGTGGATCCCGGAATTAAATTCATTTGATTATCCACAGCCAATTGTTGAGCATGATTTTGCGAGAAAACGTGCATTAGAAGTTTATAAAAAAGCAGCTAATAGTAAAAGGTAATTACACAAAAATTTTATCGTGTTGATGAATGCTTTTATAAACTTCCAATAATTTATCAACTGCTTTTTTACCGTCATTGCCTAACGCAATAGAAAAATCATTTACATATAAATCAATATGATTACGCATTACACTTTCACTCATTTCCTGCGCATGCGTTTTTACATAATCGCTTAATTCTTTATAATTATGTTTGAAAGAATATTCAACGCTTTCTTTAATTAAATTATCAATTTGTTGCACTACGTTTTTCTGTAAACTTTTTTTTGCAATAATCCCACCAAGAGGAATTGGCAGTTGTGTTTGTGTTTCCCAATAATCACCAAGATCCATCAGCTTATGCAAACCTTTACCGTGGTATGTAAACCTGTTCTCATGTATGATAACACCGGCGTCAACTTCATTGCTTAAAACAGCATTTTCTATTTCACTAAAAATCTTGAAGATCTTATTTTTGGCGTTTGGAAAAGCTAAAGAAAAAAGCATATGCGCAGTTGTATTTTCACCTGGAATAGCAATTGTTTTTTCATTTAATTCATCAATATTAAAACCAGGCTTTGCAATTAATAAAGGGCCAACACCTTTGCCTAAAGCGCCTCCACTTTCAAGCAACATATAGTTATTCATAATCAGTGGCAAAACACCATAACTTATTTTTGTTACATCTAATTTTTTTTGCAAAGCCCATTCATTTAATGTCTGTACATCTTCCAGCACAATATCAAATTCAAAATATTTTATGTCGATTTTTTTATTTACCAACGCATCAAAAATAAAAGTGTCATTTGGGCAAGGCGAAAACCCCAGCGATAATTTCATATAATTAATCAGGCTATTTTATAGAGTTTATCAATGTATTTCAACAAAGAAGAGTTCAAATTATCGAGCGCTTCTTTAACCATCCATTTGCTTTTATCTCTTTCACCAACATAATTACTTATGGCGCGCATTTGCAAAAAGCTTGTATTTGTATTTCTGCAAACGTAATGCAGCGCTGCACCTTCCATCGATTCCGTTACAGGTTCATATTTTTTTATAAGCTGCTCGATGCGTTCCTTTCGCGTTGTAATTTCATTCACTGTAATACCTGTTACCGCTTTAAATTTTAATAAATTCAGTTTATCAATATGCGGATTTGGCAATGCTCTTTTTTCATAAGGTGGATAATTTGATTTCTCCAATTTCAAATTAAAAAGATCACGCCATTTACCATTTTCTTCAACGCCGGTATTGCCATCAATTTCTTTATTTATAACAACAATTTTTCCGAGCTCAACAGAAGTATCAAAGCAACCGGCGATGCCAACCTGTAAAACCAAATCAGGTTTTTCTTCCATTATTAATTTAGTAAGTGAAAACAATGTTGACATCATTCCAACACCGGACTGATGAAAATAAATTTTAAGCCGCTTGCTTTTTTCTGTGTACAGTTTATCAATCTTTGAAAAACATGGCATCCATTCGCCAACAGTTGCTGCTGTAATAAAAACACGCATAGTGCACAAATTTCGTGATAAATGTTTTATGCATAAGCTAATATTTGGCGATGTTATAATGGGAACTTGGGTTTAGAGTTTGATGCTATGAAAATATATAGCACAAGTGATGCGACGCAACCGTGATGCCATGAAAAGCTGAAGCTGGTATCATAAAAAAGATATCGAATGAATTGAATATGCGGTTGATTATTTGATAAAAAAAATCCCGCTTTTTAGCGGGACAATAATTTGTTTTGATTAGAATTTTATTTCTTCTTCATGCGCATCAAAGAAATGAAATTCTGTTATATAGTATTCTGAATTGCCTTTTATGCGAATACGTGTTTTGTATTTGCGGTTCCATTTCCAGCCAATAGAAAATATGCCTTTTGTAAGATGTGAATGCAAAATTGGATGAACAACTATGGTAAGATTTTTATGCTGATGTGTAACAAGATATTTTAAGCGATTTTCAATTTCGTCAACCAACAATAAAGTTGGCGCAACTTTGCCTGTGCCATTGCAACTTGGGCAAATTTCAGAAGTGTTGATGTTTACTTCGGGCCGCATGCGCTGCCTTGTAATTTGCATCAATCCAAATTTTGAAATTTGAAGTACAGCATGCTTTGCACGATCGCTGCGCATAAAACCATCCATTGCTTCCTGAAGTTTGCGTTTGTTATCAGGCAATTTCATGTCAATAAAATCAACTACAATTATTCCACCGATATCTCTTAAACGCAATTGTCTTGCAATTTCTTCAGCAGCTTCAAGATTTGTTGCCACAGCATTTTCTTCCTGGTTATTGCTCACACTTTTATAACCGCTGTTTACATCAATTACATGTAAAGCTTCGGTATGTTCAATTATTAAATAAGCACCGCTTGGAAGGTTGACCGTTTTACCAAAAGCTGCCTTAACTTGTTTAGTAATTCCAAACTGGTCGAAAATTGGAATGCCATTTAAATGACTTATAACAATCTCTGTTTTTTCAGGCGCTATTTTTTGAATGTAAGAACGCGTATCATTAAAAACATTTTTATCATTGATAACAATCTTATTAAAATCTTCAGTAAGTAAATCGCGGAGAATGCTGGTTGTTTTATCCTGCTCACTTAAAATTTTAGTTGGTGCAGAAGCGTCTTTAAGATTTTGCTGAATTGATTTCCAAGTTTGAATAAGCTGTGAAAGATCATCATGCAATTCAGCAGAATTTTTTCCTTCAGCTGCGGTGCGCACAATTACACCAAAATTTTTGGGCTTAATGGCTTCAATAATTTTCTGCAGTCTTTTTCTTTCGTCTGAACTATGAATTTTTTTTGAAACAGCTACAATCTCGTTAAAAGGTGTAATTACTACAAATCTTCCAGGTAATGATATCTCGCAGCTTAATCTTGGACCTTTTGCAGCAATAGGTTCTTTTAATATTTGTACTAAAATTTCGGGCTTGCCTTTAATTACTTCATTTATTTTTCCCGTTTTTACAATTTCCGGTTCAGGGTGAAATTTTGAAAAATCCAGAACTTCATCCGGTTTTTCGTGCATAGCCATTTGAGTAAATTTTAAAATAGAACGCGCATACGGACTGAGGTCCGTGTAATGCAAAAAAGCGTCTTTTTCAAAACCAACATCTACAAAAGCTGCATTTAAACCTGGTATAAGCTTTTTTACTTTTCCAAGATATAAATCGCCTACTGCAAATTTTGCATCAGCTTTTTCGTGGTGAAGTTCAACAAGCTTTTTGTTTTCCAGTAACGCAATTTCAACGCCGTTTGCGGTGGCGTTAATGATCATCTCTTTGTTCACAAATGCATTCTTTAAATACCTAAAATAAGTTAATAAATGCGTGTACTGCAATCATGTACATGCATTATATTTAAAACCAAGGAAGGAAAGGTAAGAATGGAAAAGGGCGATAAACAACCGGCGCTATACAATAAATATTGAACGGCGCCGGTGAATCAAATTTATCTATTTTTCTTTTTATGGCGATTTTTTCTTAATCTTTTTTTTCTTTTGTGCGTCGCAATCTTATGACGTTTTCTTTTTTTACCACAAGGCATACCTGAATAAATTTAATTTTTAATAGTTAATTATTTATTGTAAAGACTTTATTCTTTCCCCAATATCTTTTTTTGCTTCGGGCACTTGTACAAGGTTTAATGCATTCTTATACCACTTAACCGCCTCCGCTTTATTTCCCAATCTTTCATATACGCCGGCAAGATCTAAGATAGCTTCGATATTACCGGGCTGTTTTTGAACCACTGTTAAAAAGCGTTCAGCAGCTTTATCGTATTGCCCGCTTTGAATACCGCCAA
>JBDUBY010000274.1:0-11240 GCA_040003735.1 Parafilimonas sp. | reverse complement strand
GTGGTGGTTTATTTGAACCTGGTAATGTTTTTGGCACACACACACTTTGTCTTTACGGCCAGGATCTGATTGATGGTGGCTTGTTTAATTCTGCAGGCGATGCTTTTAATGCAAGGAATATAGCAAGCTGGAATGAGCAGGTCCTTGCCGTCAACTCCAAAGACGTAAAAGGCGCACAAAATAATGACGTCATCACCATCACCTGGCAAACACTCAATGAAAGCGGTACAAAATCTTTTATTGTGGAAAGAAGTATGAATGCAACAGATTTTGCGGGCATCACTACTGTTCCTGCAAAAGCTGTTGCAAGCAATTATAGCTACACCGATAAAAATCCTTTAGATGGAATAAATTATTACCGCATAAGAGAAAATACGATCGATGGAACCAATACTTTCAGCCCTGTTGTAAAAGTAATGTTCATTGATAATGGTGTTATTTCTTTGTATCCAAACCCAGCTAAAAATACGGTAACGGTGAAAGGTTTAAATAAAAATATAACAGCCATCATCAAAATTACCGGTATGCAAGGCAGAGAAATATTAAGCCAGAATTTTACACAAAGCAGTTCTGCAACATTGAATATAAGAGCGCTGCCGCAAGGAACTTATTTTGTTCGGGTAGCGCAGGAAGGGGAGGTGGTGAGCTTGAAAATGGTGAAAGAGTAAAGGAACTCTAACCAACCAGCTTTTCAAGGAGTACAGGATGGTGGTAGGATAAATATCAAATTTTTTTAAACTTCAAATAAATTTACAATTATGAAAACAACAATTAAAACATGTGTGGCTGCTTTTATGCTGTTAGCTATTTCCTGCAGCAAAGAACCTTTGAGCAATCCGCAGGCAGCAAGTACTCAAATGGAAGATAACTCTACAGTGCAAAAGACCAGGCATTATATTGGCGAACGGTTTGGCGGAGGTGTTATATTTTACATTGACAGTGCCGGGAAACATGGCATGATAGCCGATACTGTTGATTTAGCTCTGGCAACGTGGAGCAATGGAAATACGAATGTTTTGACTGACGCTTCAGGACATCTTATAGGTACTGGGAAAGCAAACACCCGTAAAATTGTTTTAGCACAAGGCAGAAACGGAAGTTATGCTGCGCTTGAATGCGCAAAATCTAAAAACAGTGGTTATACTGACTGGTTTTTACCTTCATCAAATGAGTTGTATCAATTGTTCGTTCAACAAACCGTGATTGGTGGTTTTACGGGTAGTTATTATTATTCTTCTACCGAGGCTAATAAAGATGAGTGTTATTTAGAGTACTGGCCAGTCGGCTGGTTTGACCTAAATTTTAAGGGATGGGTGCTTTCTGTGCGTGCAGTTCGGTATTTTTAAATATTATCAGCAAAAAAATTCACCAAACTTTACTGTCAGTTATCTGCAAGATTTGTAAGTATACCTTGGTCAAGTATCACATCATTTAAAAAACCAGTACAAATACCCTTAAAACTAATGGTAGAGCCTTTTCCAATTTTGCGTGAGTTTTGTTTAAATGTACAATTAACACCAAATACCGGGCTTGATATATTTTATGTTAGCAAAAATGAAAAAAAGGTCAACAAGAGTAGTCTAGCAAGTTTAATGCTTGATCACCGGCTGCTGAATTTAGATCCGGAATTTTATTTTATCCAGGATGAAGATATAATGAAGGGCGTCATTTCTCTTGCAGAAAAGCATCAGACTGCCCTCCTGATCATTATTCCCAAAAAGCATGGTCCGTTTCATAAATCACAATCAAAAGATTTTATTTTTTATTCATCGGTTCCGGTAATAGCTATTCATGAAAATGATTTTGCACAGCAATCATAAAAAAAATTTTAATACTATTTATCCGCAGGAAAACTTTAATTATAACTTCATTCATCCAAAAATATCGGGGCTATTCAATAATTATAAGAGTTTAGATGGCAAAGCCTGCAGTCAACATAAAAGGTTTATCAAACGATGCTGTTTTGCTTTCAAGACAGCAGCATGGCAATAATGCACTTCAAACAACTGAAGACCGCACCTTCCTTCATGTATTAAAAGACGTAGCGCTTGAACCGATGTTCATCATACTGCTGGCAGCATGCACAGTTTATTTTTTTATGCATCAATATGATGAAGGAATCATCATGTTACTTTCCATTTTCATTGTAGCAGGCATTTCGTTTTTCCAGGAATACAAAAGCCGCAACGCCATACAAGCTTTAAGGAAATTATCAGCACCAAGAGCGAAACTTATCCGTAATGGTGAAGTTGTAAATATTGCAACAGAAGATATTGTTGTGGGTGATATATTGCTGCTGGAAGAAGGAGAAAATATTGCAGCAGACGGAACTATTGTTGCTGCCAATGATTTCTCTGTAAATGAATCTGTGATAACCGGCGAATCTTTCCCGGTTTTTAAAAATAATAACAACGATGTTTATAAAGGAACGCTGGCAGCAAGCGGCTCAGCTACTATTGAAGTAACTGCTGTTGGTAATAAAACCATGTTTGGTAAAATTGGTTTATCACTTAAAGAGATTGAAGTTGAAAAAACACCATTGCAATTACAGATAAAAGCATTTGTGCGCAATATGGTTTGGTTTGGTGTAATTGCTTTTTTCCTTGTGTTTATCATCAATTATTATCATTCAAAAGATTTTATGTTCGGGCTTTTGCAGGGGCTTACTTTAGCTATGTCTGCATTGCCTGAAGAAATTCCGGTTGCATACAGTGCGTTCCAGGCATTGGGTGCATACAGGTTATTGCGTTATAATATCATTGTAAAGCAGCCCCAGTTTGTTGAAACACTTGGTTCTGCAACGGTAATATGTATTGATAAAACAGGCACCATCACACAAAACAAAATGAGTATTGATACATTGTATGATGCTGCAACAGATAAATGTATTTCTTATAATGATGCACATTTATTACCTGCTGAATTAATTGAATATGCCATGTGGGCAAGTGAGACAGAACCTTTTGATCCGATGGAGAAAGCCATTTATGAATTATATAATAAAACTTCGCCTGTAAATAAACGCGCCCAATTTATGCAGGTGCATGAATATCCAATCAGCGGCAAGCCGCCGATGATGACACATATTTTTAAAGATGAAAATGATGTAATTATTATTGCGTGCAAGGGAGCGCCTGAAGCCATTTTAAGACTGAGTAATTTATCTGCTTCAATTTTAAAACATATCGAAGAACAATCTTTGTCATTTGCAAAACAAGGTTATCGTGTACTCGGTGTTGGAAAAGGAAAATGGTCAGAAAAAAATTACCCCGTTTCGCAGCAGGGATTTACGTTTGAGTTTTTAGGACTCATCGCTTTTAATGATCCGCCTAAGGCTAATATGAAATCAACTATTAAAACATTTCATGATGCAGGCATCCGGGTAAAAATAATTACAGGCGATTATGCAGAAACTGCTGTAGCCATTGCGAAGCAGATAGAATTAGATAATACTTATGAATATTTAACAGGGGATGAAGTGATGCATTTTTCTGCTGAAGAATTGAAAGAAAAAGTAAAGACAGTAAATATTTTTGCCCGCATGTTTCCTGAAGTAAAACTGAAAGTAATAAATGCTTTAAAAGAGTCAGGAGAGGTAGTGGCAATGACAGGTGATGGTGTTAATGATACACCCGCTTTGAAAGCTGCACACATTGGAATAGCCATGGGCAACCGAGGCAGCGAAGCGGCAAAGGCAACAGCTTCACTTATTATTACAGATGATGATTTAGGTCACATGACAGATGCGATTGCCATCGGGAGAAAAATATATGACAATCTTCAAAAAGCTATTCAATATATTGTATCCATTCATGTTCCCATTATACTTATTGTAACGTTGCCTTTATTATTTGCATGGAAATTTTCCAGCCTCTTCTCTCCTGTCCATGTTATTTTTTTAGAATTGATTATGGGACCAACCTGCTCCATCATTTATGAGAATGAGCCCATGGAACCGGGCACGATGCAAAGAAAACCAAGACATCTGTTTAATACTTTTTTATCAGCAAAACAATTGCGCATAAGTATTGTGCAAGGGTTGATGATAACAGCAGGTTGTCTTGGTATTGGATACTTCAACATGCAGCATCAGCAAAACGAAGATTTTGTCCGCACCACAGTTTTTATTACGCTTTTATTCAGCAATATTTTTTTAACGCTTGTTAACCGCTCGTTTAAATATTCAGTATTTATTACGCTTCAATATAAAAATCGTCTTATATCCTTTATCATTATTATCACGGTCTTATTCATTTTATCGCTGGTATATATTCCTTTTGTGCGCAATTTATTTTTGTTGCAGGCAATGCCTTTCCATAATTTATTAAGCTGCGCAGTTATGGCTTTTGCCAGTACGGTCTGGATAGAATTTTTTAAGCGTAAAAACATTGGCCTCGTAAAATAAAACTGCATTCACGGAGCAACAGCATGCATAAATTAAGATTGATAATAATCATGTTATAATTTGACAATCGTCATCTTTTATGGTTTTACCATTATATACTTTTATTTATAAAAAGCATTGTATGAAAACCATAATTGCCCCCACAGATTTTTCTTCAGTGTCGTATAATGCCTGCTTGTATGCAGCGAAAATGGCGGAAGATATTAAAGCTGAGCTTATTCTTTTACATGTAATGGAATTCGCTGTTTCAACTGCAGAATATTCAGTAAAGGAAGATGTATTTGATGAAACAGCCATGGAAGAAAAATTGATAGAACTTAAAAACAAATTATGCGCAGAAACACACAACAAAGTAAATATTCAAATAATAAATACATTGGGTTCTGCTGAATATGAAATAATAGAATTGTGCAAAGATAAAAAACCATTTGCCGTAATTATGGGTACGCACAGTGACAGCTTTCTTGATCACTTTTTTATCGGCAGCACTACATCGTACAGCGCGAAACATTTACGCAATCCTGTATTGATAATTCCGCCAAACACAAAATATAAAGCTGTAAAAGAAATTGCATTAGCGGCTGATCTGAAAGATATTTATGAATTGCCGGTTAATGAAATTGAAATGATCGTAAAACTGTTTAATGCAAGACTTAAAATATTTTATGCAGGAAAAGATGAAAAAGCTATCAATAAAATCAGTTTGGGAGGTTTAGCAGTTGATCACCGTCTTCAAAATATAAATCCGGAATTTTATTTTGTGCAGGATAAAAATATAATGCAAGGCATAGCCTCGCTTGCGGAAAAACATAATGCTGATTTACTTATTGTCGTTTCTAAAAAGCATGGCATTTTTCACAAATCAAAATCAAGAGATTTTATTTTTAATTCAACTGTTCCGCTAATGGTAATTCATGAAAATGATTTGGTGCCTTAATTATAAAATCTTAAAAATAATGCGGCAAACATCAATATATCATCTTATAAGAAATTTGATGAAGTGCCCTATGATTTTAAGCGTAAGCGATTAAGTGTTGTTAATGAAAACAACCAACACATCATGATTACAAAAGGTACAGAAAAAAATATAGTGACATGGGTAGCCGCTTTTTTCCGGCTTTCCATTATCAGGTCATTAACATTTTAAGAAAGTGCAAATGCTTTTCCACAGCGGATTTGCTAAGGTTTAATTAAAACTGTTCTTATTTAGCCTGCTTAAATTTTATAAAGCAATCTATTATTATAAGTTACGTTTTCTCACAATAATCATTATGCATTTTCTATATTCTATATTATTAACGACAATTTTATTTTCAACAGCAGCATGGCAAACAGATTTTGAAAAGGCAAAAGCAGAAGCTAAAGCAGAAAATAAATTCATACTCTTAAATTTCTCCGGTTCAGATTGGTGTGGACCATGCATTCGTTTGCACAAAGAAATTTTTGACAGTGAAGCTTTTACAAAATATGCTGATGAACATCTCGTGTTAGTGAATGCAGATTTTCCGCGATTGAAAAAAAACATGCTTTCAAAAGAACAGCAGAAACAAAATGATGCACTTGCTGATAAATACAACAGCGATGGCGCTTTTCCGTTTACCATTTTGTTAGATGCCGATGGAAAAATAATAAAGAAATGGAATGGTTTTCCATCTGAAACTGCAGAAGAATTTACCAATGATGTTAAAGCTGCTGCAGATGCCAATCACTGAGATAGTTGAAACAAATCTTTCTCTTTTTAAGCGGGTGCTTAAATTAATGGGCAACCGCTTTGAAATCTCCATTGTTGCTGATGATGAAGAATGGGCGAATGAACGCATTGATGAAGCGATAGAAGAAATCCGCCGCATCGAAAAATTACTCACCACTTTTAGCGACGATAGCCAAACCAATTTAATTAATGCAAATGCCGGCATTCAACCTGTGCCGGTAGATAAAGAAGTATTTGACCTGGTACATCGCTCAAAAAAAATATCTGAATTAACACAAGGTGCATTTGATATTACTTATGGTTCTGTTGATAAGCGTTTATGGAATTTCGACACAACGATGACAAGTTTACCTGATGCGCAAACAGCAAAACAAATGATAAGGCTTATCAATTATAAAAATGTAATTCTTAATGAAAATACCTGCACTGTTTTCTTAAAAGAAAAAGGCATGCGCATTGGTTTTGGAGGAATAGGAAAAGGCTATGCTGCTGAAATGGCGAAGCGTTTATTAAAACAAAATGGCGTAACAAGCGGTGTTGTAAATGCTGCAGGCGATCTTACTGCATGGGGCAATCAACAAAATGGAAAACCATGGACGATTGGTATTGCAGATCCGAATGCAAAACATAAAGCGTTTTCACATCTAAACATTACCAATGTTTCTGTTGCAACATCAGGTAACTACGAAAAATTTGCAATGATTGATGGCAAAAAATATTCTCATACAATCGATCCAAAAACAGGTTTACCAATTACAGGCATTAAAAGTGTAACTATTATTTGTACGAATGCAGAAATTGCTGATGCCATGGCAACGCCTGTAATGATAATCGGTATTCAAACTGGCTTAAATATGATCAATCAAATGAAAGATATCGCTTGTATAATTATTGACGACAACAACCAAGTTCACACATCTGAAAACATACATCTCAAATGATCCAACGAAAACTTTTATCATTAAAATATTTTTTGTTTGCATTGATAGCAGGCATCATTTTAAATACATCATGCACATCAGTTAAGCCGTATCAAAAAAATAAATTGAATGATGCAGAGATGAGTTTATCAAGCAGGAAAGTAGAAAAAACAGAATTAAATTTTCAAACATACAGGGAAGGTGCTTCGGGTGCAAACGGTGGTAAAACAGGTGGCGGCTGTGGATGCAATTAAATTAATCATTGATGAGAAAATTAACACTGGCAGCGATAGGAATGTATTTAGGTATTCTTTCCGCATTTTCGCAAAACAATACATCAGGCAGTTTTTATAAACCACGCAAACTGCAATTTGAAGAAGCCAATTTTGTGTCGAGTTATTATCACCAGGATGGAAATAATTCTGCTGTAACCGGTGGGATGGGCTCTGAAAAACTTACTGATTTATCCAACTCGATTGATTTAACAATAAGCGTATACGACAAGCGTTATCGTAAACACAGTTTTATTTTTGATTTAGGTATTGACCATTACACCTCTGCTTCTTCTGATATGATTGACCCGCATACCATCTCATCTGCATCGCATGCCGATACACGTATTTATCCATCACTTAACTGGACAAGGGAAAATGAAAAGAAAGGAACAACATTTGGCGCCGGTGTTTCTTATTCAAATGAATTCGATTATCAATCGATAGGCGCAAACATCAACTTCGCGCAAAAAACAAAAGATAAAAACGGAGAATTTTCTGCAAAACTGCAGGCATATCTTGATAAGGTTAGGCTTGTATATCCAACAGAATTGAGACCCGCAAACAATGGTGGCGGTGGTGAAGGTGACGAAAATCATTATGCTTCTACTCCACGCAATTCTTTTAGCGGTGATGTGGCATGGTCGCAGATTATTAATCAGCGTTTACAGTTAATGATTGATGGCGAGCTAATTTATCAAAGCGGTTATCTTGGATTACCCTTTCATCGCGTGTATTTTAATGATGCAACTGTGCATGTTGAAAATCTTCCGTCAACACGATTAAAAATTCCGCTTGGTTTAAGAGCAAATTATTTTTTGAGTGATAAATTTATTATCAGAACATGGTATAGAAATTATCATGACGACTGGGGCATTAACTCAAACGCGGTGCAGTTGGAAACATCTGTAAAAATTAATCCGTTCTTTTCCATCACACCTTTTTATCGTTATTATCAGCAAAGCGCCGTAAAATATTTTGCGCCATACCAAGAACATACTGTTGCTGATGAATTTTATACCAGCAATTATGATCTCTCAAAATTTAACAGCAATTTCTTTGGTGCAGGATTTAGAATTGCCCCGCCAAAAGGTGTTTTTAATATACAACAAATAAATGCTTTGGAAGTACGAGTTGGGCATTATAAAAGATCCGACGGATTAAACTCAAACATCGTTTCGCTGAGTTTAAAGTTTAAGTAAAACTTTAACCGGGTTCAATTAAAAATTTCCATGCCTGTTCATAGGCAGGCAGGTTTAGTTTGTAAAAATGTAATTGAAATGAGTGCCTACCTTTTTCAATTACATAACATTACAAGAGCAATTATAAAAGTAAAAGAGTTGTGAATGTATTTGTAGCTATCCGCCAGGATACTTGTATGGAAATGCAATGAGCTTTTCAGCAAATCAACTTAATTTATTAACCGGCATACAGTTGAATTAATTGTTCATCAATACATGCAACCAATCAAAAATATTTGAACCTTTCAAAGCATGCTTTATCCAATTGTTCTCTATCATCAGGATGAGCAATTTCAATTAAAGCTTTTGCACGCTGCTTCAAATTTTTTCCATACAAATAAGCAATACCATATTCCGTAATTACATACTGCACATGCGCCCTTGTTGTAACCACATCTGCACCTGGCTTTAGCATGGGCACAATACGCGGAATACCTTTTGCAGTGCGGGATGGAATAGCGATAATGGGTTTGCCGCCTTCACTTAAAGCCGCCCCGCGCATAAAATCCATTTGTCCGCCAACACCTGAATATTGATATGTGCCGATAGAATCGCTGCATACCTGCCCGGTAATATCAATTTCAATAGCGCTGTTAATGGCAACCATTTTTTTATTACGTCTTATTACATGCGGGTCATTCACGTAATTGATAACCAAAAAAGCAAAAGCCGGATTATCATTTATATAATCATACAATTTTTTTGAACCAAGTGCAAACGACGAAACCGTTTTACCGGGATGGATTTTTTTATATTTATTATTGATAACATCTTTCTCAAATAAATCTATAATTCCATCTGAACACATTTCAGTATGCACGCCTAAGTTTTTATGATTATGTAAGCATTTTAAAACCGCATCGGGAATAGCACCAATGCCCATTTGTAAAGTACTTTTATCTTCAATCAGGCTTGCAATAAGTTCACCAATTTTCTCTGTTTCAGGTCCGCATTTTTCAGTAAAGTTTGCTGTATGCAATTCGTCTTCATTATAAACCATTGCATGAAAACGGCTGCTATGAATTATTCCATCCCCATGTGTTCTCGGCACATTCGGATTTACTTGCGCAATAATATATTTTGCTGTATTTACTGCGCTCTTCGCAATATCAACAGATACACCCAGTGAGCAATAACCATGTGTATCGGGCGGCGATACCTGCACTATTGCAACATCAATCGGCAAAATATTTTGTTGAAACAAAATTGGTATCTCGCTTAAAAATACCGGAACATAATCAGCATAACCTTCATGTACTGCATGGCGAACAGAAGCTGATACAAATAAAGAATTAATATGAAAACTGTTTTTGTATTCCTCTTTATCAATATGAAAATCTCCATACACGCTAATGGAAACTACTTCCACATTTTGCAAACGATAACTTTCTTCTGCAAGATGTTTTAATAAGAAAGTTGGTGTTTGTGCGCTGCCATGTATAAATACTCGCTGGTTACTTTGAATAACTGACAACGCTTCTTTCGGGCTTACATAATTAATAGGAGCATTCATTAAAAAAAATTTTGGTAAAATTAATTGTGTTTGTAAAATATTACATGATTGCAATCATACAAAAAAACCAAGAAGGTTTCCTGGCGGTATTTAATTTAAAACCCCGCTAACCAACCTTCCTGGTTTTTTTGAGGTTGGTTTTATCGGGGCATCATCAACACCGCAACACCGGTAATTTTCCTTCACGCAATTGTTGCAAAGCTTCATTGGCTTCATACAATTGAAATATTACTTGCGTGGTAATAGGGATTTCCATAATAATCTCCTGAAGCGGATACTTGCTTTAATTGTGTAAGGTTTCACTTTCGTTTAACTTATGTTTCCGTGAAAATATATGCGTGAACAGCCATTTAACCAGTAATAAAAATACTATTGATATAATATAAACGATAATACCCGCAGTATATATTTTAACCAGGCTGATAATATAATCATGATCTACAATCTTATTACGGTATCGCCTAAGTATCATATTAAGAAATGGAAGCAGGAAAAGCGGGATGCTGTGTAAAAAACTCAGCCTGATATTTTTTCTGAAAGTGGCCAGCCAAAATAATAAAGATGATAAACTCCATAATATTACTATTAAAAGAATAGGAGAAGGTGCAATTTTTTCGATAACAAAATTTACTCTACCTGTAAATAACATTAATATCCAGAAGCAGGTTGACACAAAAGCATATGCAACAGGCAAAAGGGGATAAATTTTTTCAGCCACCGGGTGATGTAATTTTTTATTTTTTGCAAGAAGAAAAAAGAAAGTAAATACCAAAGGAAAGCCCGAAAAAAATATACCAAAATATATCCACCAGAAAATTGAAAAAAATACTTGCATTGCGGTTTATTTAATATTTAAAAGTATTGGCGGTAATAATAGTAAAACGAAATAAGCCCAATTCTTTAATCATAATAATGATTGCCATCACAAACAATAATGATTTTGCTCATCATCAATGTATTTAAAAAAAGGAAAAAATTTGCACATGCCCGAAAATGAAATTTATGATTGGCTGAATAGCTTAGCGCAGCTTGGAGATAACTTGTGGATGAACTAAAAAATTAAACCGCATCGCGTTGATTGAATATTGTCGTGAATGACTTATGAAGCAACCTCTAACCATTACGCTGATAAATGTCATGATATTTAATGATAGTTATCATAAATATTTTCTTAACTT
>JBDUBY010000079.1:0-3338 GCA_040003735.1 Parafilimonas sp. | reverse complement strand
ATACAGTTAATGAATTTCGAAAGCAGGTGTACGCTTTTAGACGAACGAAATATATCAAAAGACTAAACTGCTTTTTTCGTCGGTGAGTGGAGAATTGGCGATTATAAAAAATCTATTACTATAGTTTGTTAAGTTGTGTTAATTGACTGATGAAAGGCGATCCAAAAAATTATTCATCACAAAAAGTTATGCTGCGCATAAGTAATATTTTATGTAGCCATCTTTAGTAAGTATGGCATCGCCTGTTGCGTCGCACACTTGTACAGTTGAATCATTTTTCAGCAACCGATATTACTTAATCTCAATATTTTCATTTGCTTTTCATAACTTTTGCAAAAAGTTCATGTCATGAATGAAGCAATAAAAACTAACAGGAAATCTTTTACGCATCACAATAATTTTCCGCCGCCGGGTTCTGATGAAGAAAGAAAATTATTCAATAATTTACAGGAAGGGTTTAAAAAACAATTTGAAATAATATTTCCTGATAAACTGGCGCCACGCACAGTTATCATTGTTCCATCATTTACACTCGACAGCGATATACTTTCTAAAGTAACAGGCATATTGCATTATGAAGAACGCATGCTTTGTTTGCTGATGTTATTGCGCATGCCGCTAACAAAAATAATTTATATAACAAGCGTGCCTGTTCCTGAAATCATCATTGACTATTACCTGCATTTATTGCCTGGCATTACAGGCCATCACGCAAGAAAGCGGCTTACTTTATTCAATTGTTTTGATGCTTCGCATAAATCACTTACGCAGAAAATTCTTGAACGGCCAAGATTGCTTGAACGCATCAAACAACAAATCACTGATATCAGTAACACACATCTTACCTGCTTTAATATTACGCCGCTTGAAAAAACATTAGCAGTTCAATTAGGTGTTCCTTTATTTGGTACTGATCCGGATAAATTTTATGAAGGCTCCAAATCAGGCGCAAGAAAAACTTTTAAAGCCTGCAACATAAACCTGCCTGATGGCTTTGAAGATTTGCATACAAAAGATGATATCGTTGATGCGCTTTTAAAGTTGAAAAGAAAACATACTGCCTTGAAAAAAGCAGTAGTAAAAATGAATGATGGTTTTAGCGGTGATGGCAATGCAATATTTCGTTATCCTGACATAGCAATTGAAAATATAAACGAAAAAAATATTGAAGAAGCATTGTTGCAAAATTTAATACCTGTTGCTAAAGATGTAAGCAGGGAATTATTTTTTGAGAAGTTTAATAATATGGGTGGCATTGTAGAAATATTTCTTGATGGAGAAATAAAAACATCGCCATCTGTTCAATGTGTTATTAATCCTGATAAAACTATAGACATTGTAAGTACGCACGACCAGTTGCTTGGCGGTGATGATGGGCAAGTATTTATAGGCGCAATTTTTCCGGCAGATGAAGCCTACCGTGTATCGCTTGCAAAAGAAGGCAAAAAAATTGCGCAGGCACTCTCAGACAAAGGCGCATTAGGTCGTTTCGCGATTGACTTTCTTTCTGTACAACAACAAGATAAAAGCTGGAAACATTTTGCTATAGAAATTAACCTGCGCAAAGGTGGCACCACGCATCCTTTTCTTATGTTACAATTTCTAACCAATGGTTATTATAATGCAGATACTGGTCAATTTATTACAGCCAGTGGCAACGAAAGATTTTATTTCGCTTCTGATAATGTAAGCAATGAAAATTATAAAGGCTTAACGCCATATGATCTTATTGATATTGCAATGTTTCATTCGCTTATGTATGATGGCGCTGCACAGGAAGGTGTAATGTTTCATTTAATTGGCGCACTGTCTGAATTTGGTAAACTAGGATTGGTATGTATTGGAAGCAGTGCACAACTTGCAAAAGAGTTTTATGATAAAACTTTGGAAGTGCTGAATTATGAATGTTGCTGAAAGAATTATTGAAGAGCATCACACGAATTTAATTTCATGCATGGCGAAATTTAGTTACGGGTAGCTTTGCAAAAAGAAATTGGGATAAGTAAAAAATAATTTTTTTATATAAAGTTCGCAATTACATTTGCAGTGTACTACTTAACTAATACACTAATGATAGAAGTCCAAAACTTATCTTTTGGTTATAAAAAAAAGAAGCTGCTGTATAAAAATTTAACCCTCTCACTTCAGGCAGGAAGTATATACGGATTGCTTGGCAGGAATGGTGCGGGTAAATCAACTTTGCTTAAAAATTTCATCGGTTTATTATTTCCAACCAAAGGAAATATTTTAGTAAATGGATATATGCCAAAGAAGAGATTGCCTTCTTTTTTAGAAACCATTTATTTTATTCCTGAAGAAGTGTATGTGCCGGCTTTAACTATTGAAGGATATAAAAATTTATTCTCTCCGTTTTATCCGGCATTTAATGAAGAACAATTTTATAGTTATTTAAACCAGTTAGATGTAAAAGATACAGGCAAGCTGAACACACTTTCATTCGGGCAACAAAAAAAATTCGTCATTGCTTTTGCGCTGGCTTGCAACACTAAAATTTTATTATTGGATGAACCTACCAACGGGCTTGATATTCCTTCTAAAATAAAATTTCGCAAATTGATTTCCGGCATATTTACTGACGATAAGATCATCTTTATTTCCACACACCAAATACGCGATTTGGATAATCTTATTGACCGTGTGGTTATAGTTGATAACGGCGAATTGCTTTTAAGCGCTTCCATAAATGAAATAGCAGATAAGCTTTGTTTTAAAACAGTAAGTGAGCTTCCGGAAGAAATAAAAATTTTCTATGAAGAAGATTCATTAAAAGGACATTCAATTGTGATTGAAAACAAAAAGGAAGAAGATTCTAAAGTAAACCTTGAGCATTTGTTTAATGCGGTTACAGAAAATGCAGCAGCCATTCAATCAATCTTTAATAATTAAAATCATGAGCAATACATTTAATGCAAAAAGATTTTGGCGGCTATTTAAAAAGACTTTGCTGGAAAGACCAATACAGATGTTCGGGCTTACAGCGTTGCTGCTTACACTGGTTTTAATATTGTATGTTGTTGCAAAACAATTATCAGGTTTTGGTGCAGCACAAAATTTGTCATTTATCTGGGGGCTACCGGGCGGAAGTTTTATTCTGGCTTCTTTTGTTTTTGGATATTTTTCTTCTAATGCCAGCGGCTCATCGTTTCTTACACTACCCGCTTCACATTTTGAAAAATGGCTTTCAGGTGTTTTAATTGTTGGCATTTTATATCCTGTTATTTTTTTACTGTTTTATCATCTCATTGATGTAAGTTTTGTAACGCTTTATCATAACAGTTTAGATACTTCATCACCGTTTTATAAAGAGCAGTATGAAT
>JBDUBY010000222.1:0-11290 GCA_040003735.1 Parafilimonas sp. | reverse complement strand
ATCCTGAAAACGATGGCGATTTTTATGCTTTAAATTATTCTGCTTTTGTAGTGCCATTAGTAAAATCTGTTCAGGAATTATCAAAACAAAATGATTCGTTGAAAGAAATAAATGCCTCAATGCAATCGCAGATCAATGACATGAAAACAGCCATTCAAAAAATTGCAAATAAAGAAGGCGTTGATGTTTCGTCTGCAACAGTTAATTCATTAATAACATCCGCTGCGCTTGCGCAAAATGTTCCTAATCCTTATAATCACACAACTTCAATTGCATACAACTTACCGACAACATTTTCAACAGCACAAATTGTTGTTACAGATAATGCAGGCAAAGTTTTGAAAACAGTAAATGTTTCAGGGCAGGGTAAAGGTGTTTTGCATCTCGATGCTTCTTCACTTGCAGCCGGCGCTTATAATTATTCTTTATACATTGATGGAAGAATGATTGATACCAGGAAAATGATTTTATCAAAATAGAAAAAACTTTGGGCAATTGAAACGTAAAGCCATCAAGTAATTGGTGGCTTTATCATTTATTTACTGAAATGAATTTTATTCATACAACTTTTTTCAAGAACACATACCTGTAGAAAATACATAAATTAGAAGAGAGCGGCTAAATTTTATTGCTACACGAGCTTGCTTTTTAATTTAGTTTGTGTTATGATTAAAACCATAATTATTGAAGATGAAGAAAACAGCCGGGTAATTCTTACTAAAATTTTAGAAGAGTTTTTTCAGAACATAGAAATTATAGCAACGTGTAAAAACAATCTTGAAGCAAAAGAAGCTATTGAAAGTTTAAAGCCTGATCTTGTTTTAAGTGATGTAGAATTGAAGCATGAATCTGTGTTTACCATGTTACAACAACTAACTACAATAGATTTTGAAATCATTTTTATTACCGGTTATGATAAATATGCCGTGCAGGCGATAAAATTTTCAGCATTAGATTATTTATTAAAGCCTTTCAGTAAAACAGAACTTGCAAATGCTATTCAGCATTATGAACAACGGCAGAATAAAAAACAATCCATGCAACAATTTGATGCTTTGTTTCATAATTTAAAACACTTTCAGAAAGACTCAAAAAAGATTGCGTTGCCAACCGCGAATGGTTTAACTATTTTTCCTTTAAATGAAATTGTTTACTGCGAAGCAGAAATAAATTACACAAACTTTTTTCTTACATCAAACCAAAAAATTCTTGATACAAAAACGCTTAAAGAATACGAAGAGTTATTAGATGATTATGATTTCTTTCGCGTTCACAAATCTTTTCTTATCAACCTTCATCATGTAAAACATTTTTATAAAGGTGAAGGCGGAACTGTAACTATGAGTAATGGTGCAGTTGTTGAGGTTTCCCGCAGAAAAAAAGATGAATTCTTAAAAAGAATTACATCTATGTAATAAAAAATCCGCAGACATAAGATGATAATTAATTAAGTGATTTTTGAAACTTTCAACAAAGGCATAATTTTTATTTCATTGATGTTTTTTATAACATAATTGCAGTTACATATTTCAATCATATAGTTCAGTTTGATGCAACTGAGTTGATGTTTGCCCTTCTTCAAATATAATTCCTGTATAATTTACATATTATGTAGCTTCGTAGTTTACTTAAAAGATTGGTACCTGATGGCATTATTTGACATCAATCTCCCTCAAACGATATTAAAAAGATTAGGCTTGCCGCAAAACGATTCTCGCAGACAG
Organism: Parafilimonas sp.; assembly: GCA_040003735.1. Lineage (GTDB taxonomy): Bacteria > Bacteroidota > Bacteroidia > Chitinophagales > Chitinophagaceae > Parafilimonas. The sequence goes on along the minus strand of JBDUBY010000222.1, from coordinate 9,566 downwards.
CAAGAACGTGTTTTAAAGAAGCTATTGCACAAAGCAAGATTCACTGAATTTGGCCAGCAATACCGCTTTGATGAAATTTTGCAGCAGCAGGATCCTGTAAAAAAATTTCAGGCTCTTGTACCTTTATTTAATTACAATAAAATTTACGAAGCATGGTGGCACAGAACATTAAAAGGAATGCCTGATGTTTGCTGGCCTGGCAGAATAAAATATTATGCTTTAAGCAGCGGCACCAGCGAGGCTGCAAGCAAATATATTCCTGTAACAAATGATTTGCTTAAAGGCAATCGTATTGTAATGATACGCCAGATACTTTCATTGCGTAATTACAGCGATATTCCGATGAAGTCAATCGGCAAAGGCTGGCTTATGCTTGCGGGAAGCACAGCCTTACAAAAAGGTGTGGGTTATTATGCTGGTGATTTAAGTGGCATTACTGCAAAAAAAGTTCCTTTCTGGTTTCAGCCATTTTATAAACCAGGTAAAAAAATTGCGCGCCAGCGTAACTGGACACGCAAGCTAAAAGAGATCGTAAAAAAAGCTCCCGAGTGGGATATTGGCTTTATTGTTGGCGTGCCTGCATGGATACAAATGTGTATGGAAATGATTATTGCTGAATATAATCTTAAAACCATTCACGACATCTGGCCAAACCTTGCATTCTTTGTGCACGGCGGCGTTAGCTTTCAACCTTATAAAAAAAGTTTTGAAAAACTGCTCGCTAAACCGCTTATTTATATTGAAACATATTTAGCAAGCGAAGGTTTTCTTGCTTACCAGGACAGGCCAAATGCTTCAGGTATGCGGCTTGTAACCAACGAGCATATTTTCCATGAATTCATTCCTTTTGATGATAAAAATTTTGATGTAAATGGCGATCCTGTTGCCAATCCGCAAATGTTAACGGTGGGCGAAATTGAAGAGCACAAAGACTATGTTATAGTTATCAGCACCAGTGCAGGTACATGGCGATATATTGTTGGCGACACAATTCGTTTTACTGATAAAAAGCGTGGAGAAATAGTTATTACAGGCCGAACAAAACATTACCTCAGTTTGGTTGGTGAGCATTTAAGTGTTGAAAACATGAATAAGGCAATTGGGCTTGCAAGTGGTGATATGAATATTTCAATTCCTGAATTTACTGTTGCCGGCGAGCCTTACGAAAATTTCTTTGCACATCATTGGTACGTTGCCTGCGATGATGCTGTAAGTACTGAAACACTTCGCTATAAAATAGATGAATACTTAAAGAAACTGAATGATGATTATGCTACAGAACGCACCAGTGCATTAAAAGAAGTGTTGCTTGATGTATTGCCTGAAAAAACTTTTATACAGTTCATGCGTAGTATGGGTAAAATTGGCGGTCAGCATAAATTTCCGCGTGTATTAAAGGGCAAAATGCTTGAAGACTGGAAGAATTTTTTAGCAGGTGAACTTGTAAAAGAACAGTAATTAAGAATTCCCCGGCACAATTTTCAACGTTATATCTTTTTGTAAAAATTTGCTTAAAGAATCTTTTACAGTTAACGTATCCGCAATTTTTGTTGGCCTTAAAATGTATAAAGAATAGAACTTTGTTCTGTTATTCATAAAGCTGTCATAGCCTGCATTACTTCCCAAATTTTTTAGCTGGGCCGTTCTTGTTTGCGCACGTAAAGCAGATGCAGTTATTTCAAAAATATATCTAACATTTATGGTGTCGCTGCTATCAGTTAAAGATGCAGTTTGATGTGTTTTCAATGCACTGTCAGTATGATTTGAATCCAGAACCGGTGTTGCAGTTGTGTCAGCGGTCTTAATCACCGTTTCAGAATTGTCAACAGTTTTTGGTTTACTAAAAAACTGGTAAGCCTGCCAGCCCAATCCTGCAAGAATAGCAAGTACAATAAGCAATGTTATTAATTGAATGGCAGAACGGTTACTTTGTTTTTGACGCTTTACTGGCTGGGTACCGGTTTTAGCCGGCTTGTTTACATCAGAATATGGAAGAAATTCATAAACACCAGCTTTATTTGCCTTTATAAACCCAACGCCTGGCAGCTCATAACTTTTTCCAATATTTATAAATTCTCTAACCTGCGCAAAATGAGATTCAATATCTGAAGCAATAAGATATTTACTTTTAGCGGTTTTTTCAGCAATAAAATTTATTAATTCTTCTGAGGTTGCAGCTTTTTTATCACACACAAAAACTACAGAACCTGCTTGTTGATCTGCCACTGAAGCCGAGGCTTTAACTGTGCCAATTTTCTCAAGCGAAACTTCCCTGTTTTCGTGTAGATAGTCGGTTATATAATTATCAAATCGGTTCACAATAATTTTTAAAATGCAAATCTAATGCAGGCTATTAAAATATTTTTTTGTTTCTAAATTCAATATAAGTTATGCGTATAACTTCTGTACAATATTAAACACAAAGCAGCGTTACCTAAACACATCAAGTCTATTATGCTTTCAGTGAAGGAAAAAGCATTTATCGAATATTGGCAGGAAAACCGCATAAAAGAAAAATCAATCTTGAAACAATTCTTTCCGGGTCTTCCAATTGGCCTGGGAATGGGTGCTGCTATTTTAATAGTTTTAGATTCAGGCTGGTACGAAAGGGCAAATATGGTTGAGAATTCACAAAGTAATCCAATCGTTTTATTTATAGCTATTGCTGCAATAGTTGCCTTTACTGGTTTTTTTTATAAGAAATTCAGGTGGGAAATGAATGAACAGGCTTATAAAGAATTGAAATTAAGAAATGATCGCATTGAGAAAGATGCTGTAACAAACTCTGAAAAAGATCAGGTTGGTTGATTAATAAGAAAGATGTTAACTGAAAAAAGCTGATGAAAAATTCTATACTTCTATTATTTTCTGCATTTATTTTTATTACCTGTAACAAGAAAAACGATACTTCGTGCATGCCAGTTTCGGCACAATCAGAATCTTCTGCAATGGCAGCTTATTGTACAGCACACAGCATAAATTATACAGTTGACAGTAATGGAATTTATTACCAGATTATTGATGGAGGTTCTGGTATTGCACCAAACGAAACATCTGTAATTACGGTTACATATACTGCATCAACGCTCGATGGAAATTTTACCGAAGACCACACCACAACGCCGGTTACTGCAACACTTAACCAGTTTATAGAAGGTTGGCGTATAGCAATTCCATATATACAAAAAGGTGGGCACATAAAAATGATAATACCTTCTTCGTTAGCTTATGGATGCACGGGCAATAATTCAATACCGCCCAATTCACCTTTATATTATGATGTTGTTTTGGCTAATGTAAATTAGAAACTGAACATAATCAGTTTAAAAAATTTCTGCAATCATACATCTTGCGCTGCCACCACCATTTGTTTCTATTGAAGTAAGATCAGAATAAACAATTTTATTAAACTTTTCGAGTTCGCTTATTTGTTGTGACGTTAAAACTGCGTAAGCTTGCCCTGACATTACTAAAATCTTTTCACCATTTTTATTTTGCAGTTGAAGCATGTTGCCCGCAAAACGATTCATTTGTTGTTGTGTAATATCAATTATTTTTTTGCCTGATTTATTAATTGTATTCTTTACAAGTTCTTTTTCATTTTCATTTTTGATTGATGCAAGACAAATAACAACATATTTATCTGCAACGCACATCATAACATTTGTGTGATAAATTTCATTTCCATTATCATCAACGGCAGTAAATGTGCATGATGTATACTTCAACTTATCGCAAAATTCTTTCAATACTTTTATATTGGTTCGCGGAGAAATACATGCATAAGAAATTTTGTTTTCACGGTCTAACACCATGCTGCCTGTTCCTTCTAAAAAAATATCATTTACTTCATAATTTGTAAGATCAATTTTATTTGAAAAAGGAAATTTCTTATTGAGTTCATCCAGTACATGTTGTTTTCTTTCGGCGCGGCGGTTTGCTGCATACATTGGATAAAGTACAATCGTTCCACCTTCATGAAACGAAATCCAGTTGTTAGGAAAAATTGAATCAGGTGTATGCGGTTCAGGCGTATCGTTTATAACAGTAACATCAATATTATTATCACGAAGTTTTGCAACAAGCGCGTCAAACTCAGTCACTGCTTTTTCCTGCGCAGATTCAGCGTTACCAATAATCTGGAAACTATTATTTACGGCGGTTTCAGCATTATACGTAAATGCTACTGGCCGTATCATTAAAACATTACTTGTGTTGTGCATAAAAGTGTTTCATTGTTTTTATAGTTCCTGTGTTTCATTGTAGTACTGTAAAAAAGGATGAAACATTGAAACGGTTGAAACTTTTAAACTAATTTATCTCTTAGCAATGGCATACTCATACAATGTGATCCGCCACGTGCCCTTGAAAGCTCTGCTGATGGCAATAATATCAAAGTATTCTTAATATCCTGAGGTTTCGAACCAGCATCAAATTTTTTAAATAACTCAGAAGTAGTAATAACATCAAAACCATTTTTGCGAAAACTGTTTGCTGTAAAATCATTCCTGTCATAACCAATTACAACGCCTTCTTTTAAAGCTACAACATTGCATGAATCTGTCCATTGTTCACGATCATCATAAGGAAATTCATTGCCGCCGCTGTAAATAATTTTTACATCTTCGGGTTTGCAACCATAATCTTCAATGCTTACCTGTTTTAATAATTCTTCTATGCCGGAAAGTTTCTTATCTATACTATAATCTTTATCAGGCTTATAAGCTTCATTACCCGGTTTACAAAACTGCAATACTTCAGGATCTTCAATAGCGATTAAATCAGTATGATGCATCAAGCCCTTTAAGTATGATTGTTTTACCTCATTTTCTGCTGCAATTATATTCTCAGAATATCTACCATACAAAACCCAAACATTGCGTTTTACCTGCGTGAAAATTGTATCAATATGCATTTGCGCCCTGTTCTTTGCAATCTTAACAACAGAGATTTTTTCAATGCCTAATACGTTTGAAAAAATTGTATGAATAATTTCATTGATAGCGTTTGAAGATGTTCTCTCGCTGCATCCAACAATTAAATGTTGCGGATGTATCATCATTATATCGCCGCCTTCAATACTTATAAAACGCGCTTTGCGTTCAACTTCTTCATATAAAAAGAAATCGCTGTCTTCAATTACTTCCATCACTTTGGAAGTATCTTCTTTAAACAAAAAATACATTGCAAGAAATTTAGTGATGAGTGATTCACGTTTTCTTGCGGTGGTTGCCATCCTGCTTAAAAGAATATGATCTTTTATCATGATGCCAATATCTCTTGTAAAAATAAAATTTGGCACCGGTGGAAATATATATTGATCTTCTACAAGACCACTTGCAGTTTTTGGCAATATTCCGCTGATAAGAATTTTTGCAAGCAATGCATTATCGCCGATGGCTTCAAGTTGTTGTTGCGTTTTATGACTTGATTCTTCATACGAACAAACAGCAGAAATTAATCTCAATTTTACACTATCATCTTTTAATATCAGCTCAAGCAAATGCTGTACTTCAAGTACTTTATCAGAATTAAAATATTCTTTTTTGCCGGGAATAAAACAGTTCGCTTTTGTTTTTTCATCTGAACTGGTTTGGCATTTTTTTATGTATTGAATTTTATCAGGATCAAGAAAATACAATAACAGCATTACATAATGATTATACTCTTTCTGCATACTTTTTAAGTGAACAATATCATCATATAAATTATCAGAAAAAGTGCTTGGTATTATTTTACCAATACCACCATCAGGGCTGTGAATGATCAATTTTCGTAACGTTCCAATTTCAGATTCTACATAATATTTTATATCATCATGCATAAAAAAAGTTTTTGATTTAAGAAGCTAATGAGTACAGTTAGGCAGCAAGCTGCGGCAGTTAGATAAGATTCAGAAAAATCGCAAGCAATTGACCGTTTGAATTATGCTTCTTCATATTGAGGCTGCAAGGTAAGCATTTTCGCCGCATCCGCTTTTGAAAACCCTTTTACCGAAAGAATGCGAAAACGCACAAATAATTCTTCTTTATACCAATTTTCACTTCTTGTTTTATGAATTACACTTGTATGTTCTTTCATATTGTATGCAAAATCTTTCATCGCTTTTTTGTTTTCCCATACACTAAATGTTGCTTGTTTTATCCATGGCACCTCTCCTATTCCATAAGAAATAATCAAGCCTTTGGCTGAGGGCATTTTGCTTGAAACGCCTGCTACATTTTTCCAGAAATTTTTTAAACGGTTAAGTTTAATAGTTGCTCTTGTTAATACTGCAATTGAGCCATCAAAATTTGTTTGCTTTAATAGATCACCGAAAACTTTTTTTCTATCCCATAAGCCAAAACCTTCAATCGGTTGCAATAAAAATTCTTTCACATCACAGCGAAAAAATTTGAAGTAAGCATTAATAAAATGAGGAACTTTTGTTTCAGCATTTTCTGCAGTAAATAAAATTGCCCATTGGTTTAGATCGGGATGTATATCAAATGTTCCGTTTTTACCGCTGCCCATCAATTTATAAAATTTTATTTTTTTATTGAGGTATAATGGCAGATGAAATATCATCATAGAAAAGAAACCAAACACGCCTACATATTTTGGATAACGCGCTATTATTAAAGTGCAAACCATAGTATTATTTTCCTGCTGCTAAAAAAATGATGAGGCATAATATTACAGCAAGCAGTATTGCTAAAATTATTTTATTTTTTTCCCAGCGTTCTTCTTTTTGTTGCTTACGTAAAATCTCATCAAGATTTTGTTTTAGGTAATGATTTTTATCATACAAAGGTTGTAATATCATCATTAATTCTATTGTTTGATGCGATGATAAAAATGCTGCAGCTTCACAAATAAGTAAAAGAAATTTTTTTAGCAACTCCTCATTTATAGATAATAATGAATTGAGATCACCAGGTAATAATTGTTTTAAAAAATACAACAGTGCGTCTTTATTAAAATGCAGTTTATTATATGCTTTAACAATCTTATTTATTTTTTGCAGCCGGGCAATTAATTGTTCAATTGTTTCAACCGGCTTTTGATATTCCTGTGCAGCCGTAATATGTCGCTCTTCATTATATTCTCTGCGTAACGTTGCATTTGAAAGTGTTTTATAAGCTTCAGCCAGTTCAGCAAAAACATTAGCAGCAAGTTCATCATTAATATTATGATCGGGATGATATTTCATTGCCAGCTTTCGGTAAGCGTTTTTTATTTCTGCTGCCGATGCAGAAGATTTTATATTAAGTATCCGGTAATAATCTTTAATGGCCGCCATTATTGCGAATGTAAGTTTTATCATTATTCACTAATTTCATTCCTAAAAATCTAAGAAATGCCCAGTACAAAAATTTTATTCGCGAGCCTGGTTTTTATTTTGTGTGCAAATTTTTCATTTGCCAAACAACCAAAAATTTTAATATTCAGCAAAACAACTTTTTATTATCATGAATCCATTCCTGATGGAATTGCAGCTATACAATTATTAGGCAAGCAAATGCATTTCGATGTTGATACAACAAAAGATGCATCAAAGTTTACAGATGCAAACCTGAAACAATATGCTGCAATAATTTTTTTAAGTACGTCTGATACTTCAGGCGCTTTATTAAATGATGCACAGCAAAATGCGTTAATGCATTTTATTGAATCAGGGAAAGGTTATGTTGGCATTCATGCTGCGGCTGATGCAGAATATCAATGGCCGTGGTATAATAAACTGGTGGGCGCATATTTTAAAAGCCATCCAAACCAACAGGATGCAGAGATACATGTTGCTGACAGCAACTTTACTGCAACCAAAATGTTGCCTGAAGAATGGAAACATTTTGACGAATGGTATAATTATAAAGAAACAAACTGGAATAATGTACATGTATTGTTAACCGTTGATGAAAAAACATACAAAGGCGGAGAAAACGGTGATTATCATCCTATATGCTGGTACCATAATTTTGATGGAGGGCGTTCTTTTTACATTGGTTTAGGTCACACAAAAGAATGTTATTCTTCTCCGCTTTTCTTACAAATACTGGCCGGTGGAATTCGTTATGCAATCAGCAACCAGGAGCCTTAATATTATTTAATTTTTTTGTTGATGGCTTTACACTTAAAAGTAGTAAGAACTTCTGCTGAACATCCTGATTTTATTTACCTGGTTTCTTTGCTTGACCATGAATTATGGGTTGAATTGCAAGAAGATCAGGCAACGTACGATCAATATAATAAAGTACCTGATATAAAAACAGCTATTATTATTTATGATGAAGAAAAGCCAATAGCTATTGGATGTTTTAAACAACATGATGATATTACAGTTGAAATAAAAAGAATGTTTGTTGACAAAAGTTATCGCGGTAAAGGTTTATCTAAAATGGTATTGAACGAATTAGAAAAATGGGCGATTGAAGAAGGATTTCAATATTCAATTTTAGAAACAAGTGTTCATTTTACTGTTGCAAAAAATTTATATACACAAGCCGGTTATTTTGTAATTGATAATTACGATCAATATGCAGGTTTGGAAGAAAGCGTTTGTATGAAAAAGAAAATTCAATAAACAGTACAACTCATAACATACAAAACCCAATGTCAAAAAAATTGTTCAACGTTGTTTATTCTTAGCGTTACGCCATAAGTTTTTGGATCACCTAAATGCACGGCGCCAAAATCATATGCATAAGCAATATATTTTTTGCCAGTTAAATTTTGCATCCAGAAAAACAAATCAACATATTTGGTTGAAATACCAATGCGTGTATTAAACAAACTATATGCAGATTGTTTAATGGTATTTGCAAGATCGAAATAAGTATTACCGAGATAACACCATTCACCACGTATAACGAAACTTATTTGTTCTTTTTTATTTATTGTATTTGCATATTGTGCTGCGAACAACGATGTAACATCAGGCGTAAAAATTTGTTTCTTTCCATTCAAATCAACTTCTTCACCGTTCTGTGATATTTTTAATGATTTATATTTCGCATCAGTATAACCAAAATTATAGTTGAGCTGTAAACCTTTTACAAGCGTTGCAGCCATTTCTAATTCTGCACCTTTGCTGGTTAATTTACCTGTGTTTTTTGTTACCGTGATTGCATCGGGTAAAATTAATGTTGGTACTTGCGCATCTGTTACGTGCGTGTAAAATGCCGTAATGTTTAATTGCAGTTTATCATTTAAAAAATTATTTTTTATTCCTGCTTCAATATTATTGCTGTATTCAGGTTTATAAGGATATAAAGGCGGCTGCGAAGGATCTGATGATAACTGTGTTAATCCACCCGTTCTATATCCGTGGCTGTATGTTGCATATACATTTGTATTGGTTGCAGCCTGGTACTGCAAACCGAACTTTGGAGAAACGGCGTTGAAGTTTAGCTTGGCTGAAGTATCGGGCAATGTAGTAAAAGGCGCTTCGCCATCTTTTGCGTATTCACCTTGTACATTTAGTTTCCTGTTTTCGTAATCATAACGCAAACCACCAATCAAGCTAACTTTTTTTGTAATTGAATAACTGAGTTGACCATAAAATGCGATGCCGTTATTTTTTCCCG
>JBDUBY010000268.1:0-11293 GCA_040003735.1 Parafilimonas sp. | reverse complement strand
CGCGTAATTCTTTTAATTCTTCATTTAATTTTTCACGATAATCCGGTTGCGAATTTGAGTCAATTGAACGCTGGCTTTCTTTACCTGCTGCAACACTTTCATATAATTCTTTAAATACCGGAGCTGTTGCATCACGAAAACGTTTCCACCAATCCAATGCGCCGCGTTGCGCTGTTGTTGAACAATTCGCATACATCCAATCCATTCCATTTTCTGCAACCAATGGCATTAAGCTTTGTGTGAGTTCTTCAACCGTTTCATTAAATGCTTCAGATGGTGTATGGCCTTTATCGCGAAGCACCTGGTATTGCGCTGCAAATATTCCTTGTATTGCGCCCATCAATGTTCCGCGTTCACCTGTTAAATCACTATATACTTCTTTCTTAAAATCAGTTTCAAAAAGATAACCACTTCCAACAGCAATGCCCAATGCAATCACTCTATCTTTTGCTTTCCCGGTTGCATCCTGAAAAATTGCATAAGAACTATTTAATCCTCTTCCTTGCAAAAACATTCTGCGTAAAGATGTACCTGAACCTTTTGGTGCAACTAAAAAAACATCAACATCTTTTGGCGGAATAATATGCGTTTGTTCATTAAATGTTATTCCAAATCCATGCGAAAAATATAAAGCCTTGCCTACAGTTAAATGTTTTTTTACAGTTGGCCATAATTCAATTTGTGCAGCATCGCTTAATAGATAACAAATGATTGTTCCGCGCTTTAATGCTTCTTCAATTTCAAACAAAGTTTCGCCTTCAACAAAACCATCATTCACTGCTTTATCCCATGTTTTAGAATTTTTTCTTTGGCCAACAATTACATTGATGCCATTATCGCGCTGGTTCAAAGCTTGCCCGGGGCCTTGTACGCCATATCCAATTATTGCTACTGTTTCATTCTTTAAAATTTCCTGTGCTTTGCTAAGCGGAAATTCTTCGCGTGTTACAACGTTTTCTTCTGTTCCGCCAAAATTTAATTTTGCCATTTTATTTGATTGATTAAAATTTAAATTGTATAAGTACTTATATATTTTTTGTTATCAACTTTTATGCTTTTCTCATCACGGTTGTGTCACTCCCTTTTACTGCATGAATACTATTCAGGAATTTTTTCATTAAAGCTTATTTTATTATTGAACGGATCATTTACTACAAAAGCTAACGATCCATAAAATGTTTTTTCTAAACCTGGCCTGTTATATTTATATTTTTTATTGATGAGTTCTGTATGATATTTTGTAACGCCATCACACCAAATAAATACATGTGTTCCGGGTGTTCCATCGCCATGATGTTCGCTTAAATGAAATGTTATTCCATCCTTTTCTATTTCCATATATACCGGCGTGTTTTCTTCAAAATGATGTTCCCATAAAATTTTAAAACCTAACCAGTCAACATAAAATTCAACTGCTTTCTTGTAATCGAAAATTCTTAAAACCGGTATTACTTTTCCTGCTTTCATTGCTTCAATTTAAATAACTAATTTTCTTTGGGCCAATGCATAACCGAAATGCAAAGAATCATGTGCCAAAGTGCAGGTTAGAATTTCATCGATTGAATGCATTTCATGTGCATACGTTGCTGTTGAATATGGTGTGATTTTTTTAAAAACATTATTATTTACATCTTCTTCAATCATATTAATTGTTGCAACCATTCGATTTTTTAATTCATCAATTTCTTGCTGCGTTATAAAACTTTCAGGTTTTGAATCTTTACCATATTTTGCTTTGAGAGGAATTTCTAAATCTGGTTTTATACCGGAACGTATATAACACAAGCTTTGTGTACTTACAACGATATGGCCAAAATTCCAGGCAATATTATTATTGAATCCATCCGGAATTTTATTGAGCTGTTCAATGCTTAAACTGTTCACCAGATCTAAAAAAAGTTCCCTGTTCTTTCTTATGTATTTAAAAACAAATTCTGTCATAATCATTTTTATTGTTTTTCCATAAACATCCAACGATAGCCTTCTACGTCTGCGCAACGGTAACGTTTGCCTGGAAAATCATTTTCTATTTCTGATAAAATTTCGGCGCCATTTGCTTTTGTATGTTTATAATGCGAATCAACATTATCAACATACACCATTAAACCGTTTACAATATATGGAACAGAAAGCCATTTGTTGGTTTGCTCACAATGCTTACGGTGTTTGTTGATGCTTTCATAATCTTTTGACGGCGTTGCTAACATAACAATGCTATCATTCAATTTTAATTCAGCATGTGTTAAACGATGGCCTTCCATCATGCGTATATCTTTGTTTTCTTCAAACCCAAAAGCCTTGCATAGCCATTCAATTGCAGCTACGCCATTTTCGTAAGAAAGCATTGGAATAATGTTTTGCATGTATTAATGTTATTTTAAAATAGTTAGTCACTTCCATTCTGTTTTTTATAAGTCAGATACTTATCGCGTAACGTTACATACTAAACACTTCATCCTGTTGATTTAAAAATTCATTTTCAATTAATTCGCTTCCAGGTTCTGCTTCTTCAAACTCTTTTAATTTCTCATGAAAGCCTTTGCTATCTTTTATAATCGCAATTCTTGCGCTGCGCACAAATTCTATCAAACCAAAGGGTTCAAGTGCTTTTGTGAGACCTTCAATTTCTTCTCGATGGCCACTTGTCGCAAACACCGTATAATCTTTTCTTATCACCACAACACTCGCACCTTTTTCACGAAGCAGTCTTTCTACTTTTACTTTTTCAGCAATAATGTCCGTCGGCACTTTATACAAGGCCATTTCCTGCCAAACCAATTCTTCATTGGTATTGAAATATGCTTTCAAAACTTCAACCTGTTTTTCAATTTGACGGCAAAGTTTTCGCACTACTTCTTCCGTTTCATTAATAACAATAGTAAAGCGATGTACACTTTCTACCTCTGTTGGCGAAGTATTCAAACTATCAATATTTATTTTTCTTCTTGTGAAGATGATAGCAATTCTATTCAATAAACCAACCTGGTTTTCTGTATAAACTGTTATGGTATATTCCTGTTTCATAAAGTCAAAAGTTATAAGTCAAAATTCAAAACCTCTTTGCAGCCTTTTTAATTTTGACTTTTGAGTTAATTTTATTTCAATCTTATTTCGCTTACACTACAACCTTGCGGCACCATCGGGAATACATTATTCTCTTTTCCAACCATTACTTCCAATAAATAAGCGCCTTTATGATCGAGCATTGTTTTTAATGCATTCTTTAAATCTCTTCTGTCTGAAACTTTTTGGCCATCTATATAATATCCTTTTGCAACTTGTATATAATCCGGGCTTGTGATATTGACGAATGAATATCTTTTATCGTTAAACAATTGCTGCCACTGACGAACCATTCCCAAAAACTGGTTATTCAAAATCATGATCTTTACATCAATCTTGCTTTGCATGATGGTTCCTAATTCCTGAATTGTCATTTGAATACCACCATCGCCTGCAATGGCAATTACTGTTCTTTCAGGCGCGCCAAACTTTGCACCAATTGCAGCCGGCAACGCAAAACCCATCGTACCCAAACCGCCAGATGTAACATTGCTTTTTGATTGATTAAATTTTGCATAGCGACAAGCCACCATTTGATGTTGACCAACATCAGTAACAATAACAGCATCGCCTTTTGTTAATTCATTCAATGCATCAATTACTTCAGCCATGCTCATCTCATCTGATGACGGATGCATTTCCGGTTTAATAACAATTTCAATTTCCTGCTTTGTATATTCTTTAAATGTTTGCACCCATTTTGTATGATCTTTCTTTTCAATCAACGCAGTTAATAATGGCAACGTTTCTTTACAATCGCCCCAAACAGGAATTGTTGCTTTAACATTCTTATCAATCTCTGCAGGATCAATATCGAGATGAATGATCTTTGCCTGTTTTGCATATTTATCAAGGCGGCCTGTAACACGATCATCGAAACGCATACCAATCGCAATCAATACATCGCAATCATTTGTCAATACATTCGGACCATAATTACCATGCATGCCCAACATACCAACGTTCAGCGGATGATCAGTTGGTAAAGCACTTAAACCAAGAATCGTCCATGCTGCTGGTAAATCACCTTTTTCAATAAAAGCTTTAAACTCATTCTCAGCTCTTCCAAGAATAATACCTTGCCCAAAAATTACAAATGGCTTTTTTGCTTCGTTAATAAGTTTTGCAGCTTCTTCAATATATTTTTTGCGTATGATTGGTTTTGGGCGATAGCTTCTTATATGATCACTTTTTTCATAACCATTATAATCAAACTTTTGAATCTGCGCATTCTTCGTGATATCAATCAATACAGGCCCTGGTCTTCCGCTTGCAGCTATATAAAATGCTTTCGCAAGTACAGATGGAATTTCTGTTGCATCTGTAACCTGGTAATTCCATTTTGTAACCGGCGTTGTAATATTTATCACATCGGTTTCCTGGAAAGCATCTGTTCCCAGCAAGTGCGCAAAAACCTGCCCTGTTATACAAACAACCGGCGTTGAATCAATCATTGCATCTGCCAAACCGGTAACAAGATTTGTTGCACCGGGCCCGCTTGTTGCAAACACAACACCCGTTTTGCCACTCGTTCTTGCAAAACCCTGCGCCGCATGTATAGCACCTTGTTCATGCCGCACGAGTATATGTTCAAGCCTGTTATTATAATCATAAAGCGCATCATAAATGGGCATGATTGCACCACCGGGATAACCAAAAATTGTATACACATCTTCGGCTATCAAAGCTTTCAAAACCGCTTCAGAGCCTGAAATGTTTTCAGTTTTACTAACTGTTTTTGGCTCCTGTAAAATTTCAAGTGTTTCCATAAAACATTTTTTATTTGGTGACCATCTTTAGTACTTGTGGCATCGTTCCTTGCGTCGCAACACTTGTACTGCAGATTCTTTGTTCAGCATAATTTTTATCATCATTTTTTTCTATAAATTCCTAAAAAGTCAGTAGCAGAAATATTTGTAAATCCTGCCTGCCGCAACATTGTTACCAACTGACCGCGGTGATAAGTTGCATGATTGACGACATGTGCAAACAGTTGATAATACGGCATTGAAAAAGCTTCACCATTTAATCTTTTAAAATCAAGATTTGTATTCAAATCATTTTCATCAAACGCATCTATGAACGCTTTTAATTGGGTCGAGTTTTCTTTCCACAGTTTTATATGCTCTTCTCTTGTTCCTTTATAGGATGACTGCAACCATTCAAAAGGTTCCTTTTTAAATCGCTGCAACCATGCATTCTCTGCACTGATAGTATGTAAAACTGTTTCCTGTATACTATTAAAACTGCTAAAGATTTCTTTGTTCCATTGTTCATCATTAATCTGTTCAAGCCAACCACAAACAATTGTGTTTGCCCACAAATTATATTCCGCTAATTCTTTAAAATATTGTTTTGTCATTGTCTGTTTGCGTTATTTTGATAATGGATTTTTATAATTATTTATAACCAATCCTTTCTCTTTCATTCCACTTTTTTTGTTCTGCTTTTTCATCTAATAAATTTTCCATTGCATCATAAATCTGGTTAAGTTGTGCATCATGTTCGCCTATTCTTTCTTTTATCTCTTTTAATTGTTCTTTTAAATCATTTTGTTTTAATAATATCTTTCTTATCTCTACAAAAGCTCTCATGATTGCTATATTCATGTTGATGGCTTTGTCACTATTCAATACGCCGCTTAGCATTGCAACACCTTGTTCTGTAAAAACGTAAGGAAGATACTTACTGTGTTGTCCTCTGCCTGTTTTTAAGGTTGCAATTTGTGACCTTAAAGAATCGCTTGGTTCTAAGGTTTCAATTTGAAACCTTAAAGAATCATATTCTTTTTTGGTAAGTTGAAACATAAAATCAGGTGGAAAGCGTTTTATATTTCGCTTAACTGCAAGATTCAATGCTTTGGTTTCAGTCTCATACAACGCAGCCAAATCTCTGTCGAGCATTATACGTTCACCACGTATTTCATAAATTCTGTTTTGTATGCTTCGAATTATTTGCATTGTCTGAACTTGGATTATTTGATTAATGGATTATCACAATTTTTTTGATGCTTGCTTTATTGCTCATCTCTGTTTGCAGTAGAAGTGAGTGACACAACCGTGCTCAATTGAAATGCTGCTGTTGATTACATAAAGCTTTTTCATAAACTCTTTTAATCTTTTAAATCGTCTTCAGACATTACGCTTCATCTGTTACACAACCTTCACTTGCGGTCTTTACAACCTTTGCATATTTATATAGAATTCCTTTTGTTGCTTTTAATGCGGGCTGCTTCCAGTTTGCTTTACGTTTTGTAATCTCTTCATCTGAAATTTTTAAGTTGATCGTATTATTTATTGCATCAATTTCAATAATATCATTATCCTGAACAAATGCAATCAAACCACCATCATGCGCTTCGGGTGTAATATGACCAACTACAAAACCATGCGTGCCACCACTGAATCTACCATCTGTAATTAATGCAACGCTTTTACTTAAACCGGCACCAATAATAGCGCCAGTAGGCTTCAACATTTCAGGCATTCCAGGTGCGCCTTTCGGGCCAATATGCCGTATCACTGCAACATCACCTGCATGAACTTTTTTATTTTGAATGGCTTCCAAAAAATGACTTTCACCATCAAATACTCTTGCTGTTCCTTCAAAGCGTTCGCCTTCCTTACCTGTGATCTTTGCAACGCTTCCCCCTTCCGCAAGATTGCCATATAATATTTGTAAATGACCTGTTGCTTTAATTGGATTTTCGAGCGGATGAAGAATATCTTGTTTTGTAAAATCAAAATCCGGTGCATCTTTTAAATTTTCTCCAATTGTTTTTCCAGTTACGGTTAAACAGTCTTTATGCAACATTCCTTTGCTCAATAAATATTTCATTACTGCAGGCACGCCACCATATTTATGCAGGTCTTCCATTAAATATTTTCCGCTTGGCTTAAAGTCTGCAAGCATTGGAACTTTATTACTGATAGTTTGAAAATCATCAATCGTTAATGGCACATCAACACTTTTTGCCATCGCAATTAAATGCAACACAGCATTAGTGCTTCCGCCCAAAACCATTACAACGGTGATCGCATTTTCAAATGCTTTTTTAGTCATGATATCTTTTGGTTTGATATCTTTTTCAAGCAGCAATTTTATGGCTTCACCTATAGCCGCACATTCTTTTTGTTTGTCATCACTCAACGCAGGATTACTTGATGAATTTGGCAAGCTCATGCCCAATGCTTCAATGGCACTTGCCATAGTATTTGCTGTGTACATACCACCGCAAGCGCCTGCACCGGGGCATGCATGACGAACAATTTCTTTAAAAGTATTTTCATCAAGATTGCCCATTATTTTTTGACCCAATGCTTCAAATGTTGAGACAATATTTAAGTCTTCACCTTTATAATGACCCGGCGCAATCGTTCCGCCATACAACATAATTGATGGACGATTCAATCTTCCCATTGCCATTATACAACCCGGCATATTTTTATCGCAACCCGGAATGGCAACAAGCGCATCATAATATTGTGCACCGGCATTTGTTTCAATACTATCAGCAATTACGTCGCGGCTCACCAAACTATAACGCATTCCATCGGTGCCCATGCTAATGCCATCGCTCACACCAATTGTATAAAAACGTAAACCCAGTAAGCCATCAATTTTATTAATACTTTCTTTTACACTGGTTGCCAAATCATTCAAATGCATGTTGCAGGGATTGCCATCCCAACCCATACTTACAATACCAACCTGCGCTTTTTTAAAATCTTCTTCTTTAAAACCAATTGCATAATACATTGCCTGCGCTGCAGGTTGCGTTTCATCCTGTGTTAATGTCTTGCTGTACTTGTTTAGTTTTGCGCCCCCATCCCCTGAAGGGGTGTAAAAAAATCTTCTGATAGTTGCTATACTATTCACGATATAAAATTTATTAAGTTGTTGCCTTGCTCCCTTTAGGGTTGGGGCTCATTATATAATTGTTGATTTTCTTATCTGGATATTTTCAAGATTAATCCTTTCATGATCATTTGATCTCACATAATCGCTGATCAAATCACCAATGGTTGATGTAAAATAAAAATTAACCGGGTCAATATCTTTTGAAACAAATCCATTTTCCAAAGTCCATTTTACTGCTTCACGCACCAGCATCGCTTCTTTCATCAACCCAAAATATTCAAGCATCATTGCGGCTGATAAAATAGAACCCAATGGATTCGCAATATCCTTTCCTGCAGCCTGTGGATAAGAGCCATGAATCGGTTCAAACAAAACAGTTCCTGTTCCAACAGATGCAGACGGTAATAAACCTAATGAACCACTTAATACACTTGCTTCATCACTTATAATATCACCAAACATATTCTCGGTTAATACAATATCGAATTGTTTTGGATTGATAATGATCTGCATCGCAGCGTTATCAACAAACATATAATCAACGGCTACATCAGGATATTGTTTTGCAACTTCCTGCACTATTTTTCGCCAAAGCCTTGATGTTTCCAATACGTTTGCTTTATCAACGAGCGTCAATTTTTTTCTGCGTTCCGGTTTTTGCGCATATTGAAAAGCAAGATGTGCAATGCGTTCAATTTCTTCTTTTGTATATACGCAATCATCGCTTGCTCTTGTGCCATCTTCACTTAAAGTTTTATTGCCGAAATAAATGCCGCCGGTTAATTCGCGGAAGATGATAAAATCAACGCCATCTAATTTTTCTTTTTTTAATGGTGAAAGATGTTGTACCGAAGGATATGTATTTATCGGACGAATATTACCAAACAACTGTAACGATTTTCTCAGCTTCAGCAAACCTTGCTCAGGGCGCACTTTTGCTGTCGGGTCATTATCATATTTGGGATGACCAATAGCACCAAATAAAACTGCATCACTGTTTAAACAACTTTCAATAGTTTCATCAGGCAAAGGATTTCCGGTTTTATCAATCGCGACTGCGCCCATCAAGCGATACGAATAATAAAACCTATGATTGAAATGTGTGGTAATCGTGTTCAACACTTTAATGGATTGACGGGTAACTTCCGGCCCAATTCCATCGCCTTCTATAACTGTAATATTCTTGACCATAGAAACCCCCCATCCTCTAAAGAGGAATTATACTGCTACTGCAGCTTTGTTTTTTATTTTAAAAAAATTTTCTTTCTTGTTATTAGTTTCCAAAATCAAAATGTTATTAATGCATTTTGGAATTTCATTTTCGTAATGACTTACATAGATCAATGTTTTGTTTGATTGATTGCATAACGCATCAACCAACGCTACGAAATCTTTTGTCTGCCGTTCATCTAAACCCTGGCAAGGTTCATCAAGAATTAATAACGATGGATCTTTTACCAAAGCTCTTGCCAACAATGCAAGTCTTTGCTGGCTTGTTGAAAGATTGAATAAAGATTGTTGTGATTTTGATTCAAGATTTAAAAATGATAACCATTGTTGAACGCTTGCATGTTGTTCTTCGCTCAGCTTTTTATATACGCCAATCGTATCAAAAAAGCCTGAAGCGATTGTATTATAAACAGAATTTGTTTTATCAAAATACCAATGCAATTCTGGCGAAACAAAACCAATTCTTCTTTTAATATCCCAGATACTTTCGCCACTGCCACGTTGCTTATCAAACAAAATAATTTTGTTTGCATAAGCCTGCGGATGATCACCTGTTATTAAACTGATTAAGGTTGATTTGCCTGCTCCATTTACACCTTTCAACAACCATTTTTCGCCACGATTTATTTGCCAATTAATATTTGTAATGATTTTTTTATCACCATAAGCAACAGAAACATTTTCTAATCTTACAGCAATATCAAATTCATCAATATTTTTTTGTTGATGAATAGAGTTAACTGTTGGCTGTTGACTATTGGCTATTGGCTGATAGCTCTCCTTTGAAATAAAAATTTTTAGTTTGCCATTTTCTAATTCTGCAACATAAGTAACGCATGAAGGCGCATCTTCAACATCTGCAATAATGATGATCGTTGATGATGCAGCTTTTTTATTAATAATCTCACTTAGATTTTTGCGGCTGTTTACATCCAAGCCAATAAATGGTGAATCTAAAATGTAAACATCAGCATCTTGCAAAAAAGCTTTTATTAGTTGAAACCTTTTATGTTCACCACTTGACAAATGCAACAACGAATCGTTTTTGCGATGCGATAAATTCAACTGATTTAATAAAGCATCAATTTCATTTTTATTAGTTGATCCTTTTTTTAATTCTTCAACAACAGTTTTCGCATCATTGCTGTCAAAACTGTTATAGCGTTGCTGATAATAAAAATCGTTTGTGTTAGAAAGAGTTTTAAAATGATAATGCTGATCAACAAAAATTATTTTAGGTTGATTGATTTTATAATTGATTGAACCTTTGTAAAAGATTTTATTAGCTAAAACTTTTGCCAGCGTTGTTTTGCCACTTCCTGAAGTTCCGGTAATTAATAAATGACTGCCTTCATTCAAAGCAAAAGAAACATCGTTTAATACAACATTATTCTGCTGCTGAACAATTATATTTTTTGCTATGATTGAGGTTTGAGCCATTATGCCATTTCCTTCTTTGATTCAAATTCTTCTATTTCTTTTTTCATGTTTAACAAGTAATCAATATCATCATAACCATTCAACAAACAAGTTTTTTTATATTGATTAATATCAAAATTTTCTTGTTCACCTGTTGATATAATTTTGATGTATTGTTCTTCAAGGTTGATTTCTATTTCAGTGTTTGGATCTTTCTTTATCACGTCAAATAATTTGTTTAAAAAGTCATCACTGATTTGCACCGGTAATAAAAAATTATTGAGCGCATTATTCTTAAAAATATCAGCGAAGAAACTACTTACTACTGCATCAAAACCATAATCTTTAATTGCCCATGCCGCATGCTCACGTGATGAACCACAACCAAAATTTTTACCTGCAACTAAAATTTTGCCTGTATAAATTTTATTGTTTAAAGCAAAACCTTGTACAGGTTTATTCTCATCATCATTTTCATAACGCCAATCGCGAAACAGGTTTTTACCAAAACCTTCTTTTGTGGTTGCTTTTAAAAAGCGTGCAGGAATAATCTGGTCTGTATCTATATTTTCCAAATCAATGGGCACAGCTGGAGATTGAATTATTTTTCTTTCTGACTGAAATTTTGCTGTACTTAAATTCGTCTTTTTTTCGTCCTCTATTGTTGTAATAACGCCCATTGTTTTTATTTTATCCGAAAGGATTATTTCTTAACTGCTTT
>JBDUBY010000203.1:0-11307 GCA_040003735.1 Parafilimonas sp. | reverse complement strand
TTTGTAGAAATTGGCGCGTTTGCCGGTTTTGATATGTATGAAGAATATGGTGGATGCCCGGCTGGTGGTACTGTTGCCGGCGTTGGTTATGTTGGCGGCAGGCAATGCGTTGTGGTGGCAAACGATCAAACTGTAAAGGCCGGTGCATGGTTTCCGATTACAGGAAAGAAGAATTTGCGTATGCAGGAAATTGCAATGGAAAATAATCTTCCTATTATTTATTTGGTTGATAGTGCCGGCGTTTTTCTTCCTATGCAGGATGAAATTTTTCCTGATAAAGAACATTTTGGAAGAATATTCCGCAACAATGCGCGCATGAGTGCGATGGGCATTACGCAACTTGCGGCAGTACTTGGCGCCTGTGTTGCAGGCGGCGCTTATCTACCAATAATGAGCGACGAAACAATTATGGTAGAAGGCAACGGCAGTATTTTTTTAGCCGGGCCCTATTTGGTTAAAGCTGCTATTGGTGAAGATATTGATGCGGAAACTTTAGGCGGTGCGGCAACACATAATTCAATAAGCGGTATTGCAGATTATCAGTTTAAAACAGAACATGAATGTTTGGATAAGATAAAAAGCATTATTGGTAAATTATCTGCGCCAAAGCTTGCTGGTTTTAATAGAATTGAAGCAGTTGCTCCATCAAAAAAAACAGATGAAATTTATAGTTTGATGCAGGTAAACAATGCGAAGCCATATGATGTGGTTGATTTAATTGCTTGCATTGCTGATGGTGATTCTTTTGAACAGTTCAAAGAAGATTATGGCAAAACAATAGTGTGCGGTTATGCGCGAATTGATGGATGGGCAGTTGGCATTGTTGCTAATCAGCGCCTGATTGTAAAAACGAAAAAAGGCGAGATGCAATTGGGTGGCGTTATTTATAACGACAGCGCGGATAAAGCGGCGCGGTTCATTCTTAATTGTAATCAGAAAAAAATACCATTGGTTTTTTTACAAGATGTTACAGGTTTTATGGTAGGCAGCCGCAGCGAACATGCAGGCATTATAAAAGACGGTGCAAAGCTGGTAAACGCAGTTGCTAATTCTGTAGTTCCTAAAATAACGATTATAACAGGTAACAGTTACGGCGCGGGCAATTATGCAATGTGTGGTAAAGCTTATGACCCTCGGTTTATTTATGCATGGCCAAGCGCAAAAATTGCAGTTATGGGGGGTGAACAGGCAGCAAAAACTTTATTACAAATCCAGGTTTCAGGAAAAGAAATGAGCGACGCGGAAAAACAACAATCGCTTGATAAAATAAAATCGCGTTACGATAAGCAAACAACTCCTTACTACGCGGCAGCCCGCTTATGGGTGGATGATATTATTGATCCGGCAGATACAAGAAAATTAATTAGTGAAGGTATTTCGGCAGCCAACAACAATGAACATATAGAAGAATTTAAAGTTGGTGTTTTCCAGGTGTGATGTAAAACAAAAAAGAAGCTGCATTTGCAACTTCTTTTTTTTATGGAGGATTTAATATTATTATTATTTAGAACTGTCTTTATTTCCTTTCTTATCGTTATAAGATTTGTTAGTACCAGTGTTAGGGGTAGCTACAGAGCTATTGATTGTATCAGTCCCAATTGTATTAGAAGAATCAGATTTTGGAATATGCTGGCTCTCATCAGGATGATAATCCGTTGCATCGGTTGTTGGATTATTTAAAGTTGTATCGTTAACACCGGGGCTTGTGCCTGCATTCTTGTCATTACTATTATTATTATTACATGCAATCATAAAACATACACTTAATAATGATGGAATTAAAATCTTTATTGCTTTCATAACTTTTCTTATTTAAAGTCAAACATTGTTCCACTTAATTAAAAAGTTAAATGAAGACGGACTATAGAAATAACCCGTAACCATTACTCAGGATTTATAAAAACTTAGTGTAATACTATCTGTGAAATTCCTAAAATTATGCCACTTACAAAGCACCGCTAAATATGTAAGTGCAAACAGTGAAGCTTATTGGAACAAAATTTTTGTAGAAAAAATTTCCTCAATCAGAAGGTTAGCTTGCCGCTGTAATAACTAAGCACCATGGAACGCAATACATAATCGTATTTAGCAATGATGAGATTTAAGTTAGATTGATCGAGATTATTTTTCGCAACCAGGTAATCAACAGAAGTAATTGCGCCTGCATTAAATTTTATTTCTGCTTCGCGAAAAGATTCTTTATAAGCTTCTGCCTGTTGCATTAGAACATCATAACGGTTTTTGGCAGAATTTACATTTACAGAAGCCTGCTCTACAGTTTGCTGTAATTGTATTTTAGTAGCATTTAAAGTTATGTCTGCATCTTTTTGTAATAATGAAGCAGTTTTAATTTGTGTTTTGTTACGAAAATTATTCAATATTGGAATACTTATGCCGATGGTTAATGAACTATTGAAATTGCTCTTAAACTGATCGCTGTAATTTATTTTACTAATACTGAAATTATCCTGCTGTGCAACAACCGGTAATTTATCACCATTGTTCAATACATAGCTATTGGTTGATACTTCAGTTGTATTTAGATACTGTTGCGCGGTTGCATTGTTTGAATAATTTGTAAACAAACCTCCGTTCACATATAAGGAAGGATAGCGTTGTGAGCGATACGATCTTAGCCCAAATACAGCACTGCTTTGACGCAGCATTGCCGCTTTTACAATTGCAAGGTTTTTTAAGGCGGCCTGGTAAATTGAATCAGTATTACTCATGGTATTATCTTCAACGTCATTTAAAGATAGCCGTTCTAACTCACGACTTTTACTATAAGGAATATTAAGTAATTGTGCCAAAGCAACCTTTGCAGTTTCCAGGGAATTTTGCGCACTTACAGCATTTAATTCGTCGTTAGCATACTCACCTTTTAAGTCATAGAAAAGGCTCGGACTAATACTACCAGCCTGGTTTAAAACATCAAGACGCTCAACTTGTTTTTGAGAAACATCTTTTTGCTGCATTGAAGCAGAAAGCAAATCTTCATTGGTTAATACCTGCAGGTATTCTAATATAACACTTAATGCAATCTGGTCTTTTTGGTTTTGAACTTCAAGCGCACTTGCCTGGAATGCAAACTTATTTTGTTTTATATTATTTTGAATAGCAAACGCATTAAATAATATAAGGCTTGTATTCAGGCTATAATTATCATAACCAATACTTTGATTTGCTATTGTGTTTGTATAAGGATCAATATTGCGGCCTGTATTTATACCATGGCCTATATCACCATTAAGCGTTGGTATCATGTTACCCTTTGAACCCTGCCATGTTGTTTTAGCAATATCTGAAGTTATCTCCCTGTGTTGTACATCAGCATTATTCTTTAAAGCAATTTGTATACATTGCTGAAGGGTTAATTTTTGGGCTGTAGTATCAGGTAATTGAGCACGTAAATCACCTGCCATCCATAAAAAAACAAAATATATTGCTACTATTTTTTGTATCATAAATCTCTTCTTCATTTAAGTTAAGATTCTATTCTTCCGTCTAATAAATTAATAATGTGAGAACCGTATTCAGCATTTTTTTCTGAATGTGTAACCTGTATAATTGTTACGCCATCTTCCACATTCAATTTCTTAAATAACTCCATTATTTCTTCACCTTGCTTTGAATTAAGATTACCGGTTGGCTCATCAGCTAATAATAATTTTGGATTAGCTACTAATGCTCTTGCAATACCTACAAGTTGTTGCTGACCTCCGGATAATTGTGTTGGAAAAAGATCTTTCTTGCCAACAATATTAAAGCGGTCGAGAATATCAGCAACTATGGCTTTGCGTTCGGAAGTTTTTGAGTTCTGATATATTAAGGGAGTTTCAATATTTTCATACACCGTTAATTCATCAATAAGATGGTAAGCCTGGAAAACAAAACCAATATATTGTTTGTATAATTGAGAACGATGTTTCTCTTTTAATTTATGAACTGGCTCATCTAAAAAAAAATATTCGCCTTCATCAAATTCATCAAGCATGCCTATAACATTTAACAGGGTAGATTTTCCAGATCCTGAAGGGCCCATTACCGAAACAAACTCGCCTTGCTTTATTTTAAGATTTATATCTTTTAAAAGATAAGTTTTGGTGCCACCAATAGTTATCCATTTTGAAAGATGTTGCAGTTCTATCATCTCTGATTAAATTTAAGTTACCAGAAGTATAAGAAAGATATACCAATTGAGACATTCGTTGATAAGCAATGGTTTAGAAAAATAGAAAGCAGTATAGATGTTCGGTTTTGATACAATTGCTGTTCATTTTCAGCATAAGAAATCTATGCGCCTGAGCAAATGTTTTAGATATTGATCACAATAAAGCATTTATTTTTTTAGCAAGCTTTATGTCTTTATCAGTAACCACATCACCTTCATCGTGCGTGTTTAACCAAAACTCAACTTTATTATAAACGTTCGTCCATTTTGGGTGATGATTCATGCACTGAGCTTCTATAGCTACGCGAACCATGAAGGCAAAAGCTTGAGAAAAATCTTCAAATTCAAGCTTGCGGTAAAGCATATTATCTTTTTCTAACCATCCTTGGGGAGTATTCATATTTATAAGATTAAATTTCCTTTATGTTTAATTTTTTCCTGCACTAATTCTGCTACCAGTCGCACACCATTTATAGTTTTTAAGTTTTGTTGCAGGCTTACAAAACTTTCTTCAGAAATAATATCAGCTTTCACAAGCCATAAAAAGTCAAAGTGCTTAAATTCAGGCAGTAAATATTCGCCCTCATATTGATTATGATAAATATAATGTTCCATTTCGCAATCCACTTCACAGAAATGGTATACCTGGAAAAAATAATTACGATGTTTTTTCTTTATTTGAATTTCCACATCTGTATTGAGCCTAAAATCATATTTGAGATAAGCATTTACTAACCAGCAAAATCTATAGTTTTTTAATTGAGACATTATTCCTAAAAGGCGTACGCCTGAAAAGAAATTATCTTCAATACCATCCGTATTTAAAACCAACTTATTCATACTTAAAGCAAGTAAAGAAAAGATTTTGACATTATAACCAGAACCTCTAACAAAGCTTCCAATTAAGTTTCATTATTTAAGCGTTTTTATAGTTTTAATTAAGTCGTATGGCTTTTTTGAACTGATACGGTCATTTATTTTATTATTAACATGCTCGTTGTCAATTAATTAATAACATATTTATTTTGTATACTATTGAAATAAAAGCTACAACAAGTTAAATAATGTCTTTTTAGGACTTTATTTGAATTCCAAATAAAGCGCATTATTTCAAATCAACCCTATTTTTACCAACGA
The DNA here is from genome assembly GCA_040003735.1 of Parafilimonas sp. Taxonomy (GTDB): domain Bacteria; phylum Bacteroidota; class Bacteroidia; order Chitinophagales; family Chitinophagaceae; genus Parafilimonas. The sequence goes on along the minus strand of JBDUBY010000203.1, from coordinate 5,999 downwards.
AACCAATTTAACAAATCTAATATTCTATTATCATGAGTAACCTAATCAGACAAATCATTACAGCTTCACTGCTGTTAGTAGCAAATCTGGCAAATTCTCAGTCCGCAAAAGACATTTTTTCAAATTCTGGTATATGGGAAGACTATGGTATTCCTGTTAAAGCCAACGGTAACCCCGAGTTTAAAGGAAGGTTAGTAAACATTGCTTGGGGAGATATTGAAGTTTCACCTAATATTTGGGATTGGGCTGCTTTTGACAACGATATCAACGACCACATTGCCGATGGCATGCCGGTTATCTTTATGGTTTATACCGGGTCAAACGCCCCGAACTGGCTTTATTCAAACGGAGTTCCGAAAGTTAATCAAACAAATTCCTCAGGTGGTTCTGTAGGAGTTTGCCCCTACTACATGGATGAAGATTACAATTTCTATTTTAAAAGGATGATAACCACCGTGAGACAACACGTTGAGAGTATGGATGCTTCTATTAGAAATAAAATAATAGGTGTACAAGCATGCTTTGGAAGTACAGGTGATCAAATTGCTTATAAAGGTGATGTTGCAAGCCAATACGCTATCAGTACTGACCAGTTCGATAGTTTGTTTAAAGTTTATTCACTTTACTATTATAATGAGTATAAAAATCTTTCACCACAAGTTACCATGCTTAGCAATACTGATTATGAAAACCCCGACCAACTAAACTGGTTAAGGGATAGTTGCCCTGGCGGATGGACTAAATGTGGTACTATGGCAAAAGGAGTACAATTAAACCTTGAATCTGATAAAAATGAATGGCTTTACGATATGCTAAATAAACCTGCAAACGGAGCATATACAAAATCAAGATCTGAAATAGTTGGTTCACAACTATATTCCGGCCTGTGGACGAGCAATCAATACAAACAAATGTTTGGCATTATGTGTTATTGCATTTATTGGGGTATTGATTGGCCTAATGAAACTTCAAGCATTATATTGGATCCGAAACATGATTCAGCTTTTAATTTCTTTAATAAATACGCAAGTCAAAAAGTTCCAGGCCTTGCACAACATGCATTGTGTGCATTGAAAGATGTTTTGGATGCATCTGACACTGTTAGGTTTCCAACAAAAACTTATGGAATGGCTACTCAAACAAATGAAAGCCGTTATAAAAATATCTACTCAAACTACACTGCATATGGAGCATTGTTACAAGATGTTTCAGCAGCTACGGGTAACGAATACGCTTGTTTAGGCGCAAACGGGATTAATGATGTAGGCTGGCATTTATTACCAGGCAATTATGAAAGGTATTTGCACCAGATAGATGCTAACAGCACAAGCGCCGGTTATTGGAACGTTGATGCCGCACATCCGGACGTAATGTATGGCAGGTTTGCAAGAGGTTTTGATATTGCTAATGGTAAAAACGCTTTATATTTTGATGTTGAAAATGCCTTCTTGAGAAATATTCCTTTAAGAGGCGCTTATCCTGTTACAATTGAAGTAACTTATTTTGATAACGGAACAGGCAGTTTCCAGCTATATTATAATTCAATGGATACTAGTAATACAGCATCTTCAAAAATAACCTGCACTGATACAAAGACCTGGAAAAAAGCTGTATTTGTTTTAAACGATGCACGCTTTGCAAATAAAGCAGAAAGAAATTCTGACTTCTATATAAAAAATACCGGCAGTTCAAATGTAATTTTCAGTACCGTTGAATTATCAAGAGAGGCGCAATCATCGGCTGCATTTATAACAACTCCTGTAAGTTCTTTTGATACTGTTTGCCAAAACGCAGATGTAGCCCCGAAAGATTTTGTGTTAAATGCTGCTTCTTTAGACGGTTCAAAAGTAAAAATCGGGCCACTTCCCGGCTTTCTTTTCTCTACAAAAAGCAATGGCAGTTTTACACCTTCTATATTTTTTACCAATTATGGCTCAACACTTAATTACACGATTTACGTAAAAATGAACACAAGAGATACAGGCACTTTCATTGGTAAAGTACTAGTAAAAGGCGGAGGTTTAGCTACAGGTAAGGTTAGCTTAAACGGAACTGTATTTAATGCAAACCCAACACTTACTGCTAACGTTAATACAATTAGTTGTAATAACAGAAAAGATGGTGCAATTGACTTGAAGCTGGAAGGTGGAAAAGGACCTTTTAGTTATACATGGAAAAATGATACTAAACAATTCTGGAGTGATTCAAACCAAAATATCAGCGACCTGAATGTTGCAAATTATACAGTTACAGTAAATTCTTTTGCAGGATGCAGTGTTTCAAAAACGTATAGCATTACACAACCTGATATACTTGTTACCAGCGTTGCACAAGACAGTGCAATTATATGCAGGGGCGGTTTTACTACCGTTAATGTTTCAGCTTTTGGGGGCACAGCACCTTATACCGGAACAGGCACACTTACAGTAGCAGCAGGTTTTAAAACTTATGCAGTTACAGACCAAAGAGGTTGCACGAGTCAGCTAGGTTATTCCGTTGTAGCAGGCACTATTTCTGCACCTAACAAACCAGGTGGAATTGATGGACCTACAACTGTCACCAGCGGGCAAACGAATATCGTTTACACCATTCCGAATGCAATCAATACAAATACTTATAATTGGACAGTTCCTTCGGATGCAACAATTTTAAGTGGACAAAATACATCTTCTGTAACGGTAAAATGGGGAGCTACAACCGGAAATTTAACGGTAGAAATTCAAAACGTTTGTGGTTCGTCACCAGTTGCTGTTAAGGTTATAAAAGTATCAAAAGGTTTAAATGCCTTTGCAGCAGTTCTTCCCGGAACAGAAAATCAGGCGATGTTATTAATGCCGAATCCTGTAAAAGATATTGCAACAATTAAATTTAGTGCTGACCGCGCTTACACTTATTCAATTAATGTGAATGATATTAGCGGAAAGTTATTGTTATCTAAAAAAGGAACAGCTGTTACAGGTGTAAACACAGAAAAACTAAATGTGCAGCAATTTGCTAATGGCGCTTATTTCATAACAATCATAAATGATAAAGGAGAAAAACAAGCAGTTAAAATGATAAAGCAAAATTAAACCAGTTTTAAAAAATTAAAAAGGCAATAACAAAAGTTATTGCCTTTTTTTTATTGATATAATTGATACTAAAATTGCACGTCAAAATTCATTTCTTTTCCATCTCTTGATATGCGCAATGTTGTCTTATCTCCTTTTTTAAAATGCTGCAAAGCCTGCATATATGTTTCAATATCTACAAATTTATAATCGCCTAATTGCAATAAAACATCACCGGTTTTTAAACCAATTCGCTCTGCAGTTTTGCCTTTGCTTACGCCATCAATATGTAAACCCGTGCCGGTATAACCATAATCAGGCATAACACCTAAAGTAACCGGTAAACTCATGCTGCGCATTTCCTGGTCTTTAGTTTGAACAAAAGAAAGTTTGCCTTTATCATTCGTTGCGTTTATAATATTAATGATGTAATCAATTATCTCAGTTTCATCTTTATAATTTATTTTATCTGCATCATCCGTTGCTTTATGATAATCAGGTTCAGTATTAGTGAAAAAGAAAAGTACAGGAATACTATCATGATAAAAAGCTGAATGATCGCTTGGGCCGCTGCCGCTGCTATCAAATTTTACAACAAGATTTTTATCAGTTGTATATTGAAAAATTTCACCCCAGGTTGGTGAAGTTCCGTAACCGCCAATAGTAAGCTTTCTTGATGAATCGTAGCGGCCAATCATATCCATATTAATCATGTAATTCATATTGATATTAGCTGATGGATGTTGCAGCCAATATTTCGATCCGAGCAATCCTAATTCTTCTCCTGAAAAAGCAATAAATAAATAATTATTGTTGTTCGATTTTGTATTGTATAATAATCTTGCTAATTCAATTAAAGCCGCTGTACCACTTGCATTATCATCAGCACCATTATGAATTTGTCCTGCTCCATCTAAACTATTTCCATCTTCACCATAACCTAAATGATCGTAATGCGCACCAATAACTATAGTTGTTGGCGCATTAAAATTTAAATATCCAATTACATTATGAGCCTTGCGGTTATCAATGGCAAGATGTACGTTTAAATCAATGTCATAAATATTTGTTGGGTCTGAAAAATATTTCTGAACACCAAACTCAGTTAAATAAATTACAGGAATTGAAACTGCATCACTCGTATCTTTTTTATCAAATAAAATATTATCCGCAGCAGATGAACTGTTATAAACAATTAAAGCTTTTGCACCTTTTTTTGCATCTCTTTCTGCTTCTTCTTTTACAGTATTCAACATATCAAAATGCGGATTCTTTTTGTTATCATCCAATATATCTGCAACATTCCAAAACCATATTTGTTTTGCTTCACGCAGCATTGGCGAAACGCTTCCTTTTGCATCAATATTTGCAGAAAATGACAAAGGATAATAATCAGTTTTTGGCTCTAACTTTTCGCCATTAACTTCAAAAAAATTATCAGTTGAACTAAAGCCTTTTCCTTCACTTATTTCAAATTCCTGTATAAACCCATCATCACCTTTTGGCGTAAGTTTATATTTTTCAAACATGCTGCTGATGTATTGCATTGCCAATGCCTCACCTGGTGAACCTGCTCTCCTGCCTTCTAATTTATCACTTGCTAAATATTGAATATGTGCCTGAACGTTGGCAGTAGTAATCTTATCGTTTTTTGCTTTGGATTTTTTGGATTGAGTATGCGCATTACATACAAAAGACAAAAACAAAAGGATGACCCAGAGTTTTTTCATGACTTTTTCTTATTGCACAAATGTAAGAGAGAGAATATTTATTACTAAGCTTTAGATAAAAAATGATAAAATAGATATAATAAATATCACGCCAAAGTCAAAACTTCTTATATCGTAACTGGATTTTGATTGCAGCCATTAATTTAGCACGTTAAATTTTATATACTGGCACGGAATAATGTGAACATAGCATTGGTTGGCAACCCTAACAGCGGCAAATCTTCTTTGTTTAATTCGTTAACAGGTCTTAATCAAAAAGTAGGAAATTTTCCCGGTGTTACGGTTGATAAAAAAACCGGAACTTTTATTTTGGATGATGATCTTACATCAACCGTTATTGATTTGCCGGGCACTTACAGTTTATATCCGCGCCGCGATGATGAATGGGTTGCTTATAAAGTTTTAATGCATGCTGATAAACAGGTAAATGCTGAAGTTATTTTATTAATTGCCGATGCCAGCAATCTTAAACGAAATCTTTTATTCTGCAGCCAGGTTATAGATTTAAAATATCCGGTAGTAATTGCACTTACAATGATGGATATTGCCAGCAAAAAAGGAATTGAAATTGATGTAAACGGGCTTTCAAGAGAATTGGGTGTGCCCGTAATTCCTGTAAATCCAAGAAAAAATAAAGGCATTACAGAGTTAAAAAAAACATTAGCACAAACAGTTAAAAAAAATCAATCCATACAAAAAAGAGATTTTATAAATAATCAATTATTAGCGGCTGATGCAATTGAAAAAGTAAAACATATTTTGCCGGGAGTTGGTGATTACGAAGCCATCCATTATTTAATCAATCATGAAAATTTTGGTTTACCGCAAACAATAAATGATGTTATTGAACAAGCAGAAATTGATAACAAATTCAATCCCTCCAAAACACAGGCAGAAGAAATTGTACAACGTTACAAACGCATAAAACAGGTAATGCAACAAAACGTTGTTGAGCCAGATCCATTGCAACGAAAATTATTTACAGAAAACCTTGATAATCTTTTATTGCATCGTGTTTGGGGTTATGCTATTTTATTAATTGTTTTATTCTTTTTATTTCAAAGCATATTCTGGCTGGCACAATATCCAATGAATGGAATTGACTGGAGTTTTTCTCAATTAAGCGGATGGCTTAACCACGTTTTACCAACTGCATGGTGGAGTGATCTTATTGTAAACGGATTGATTGCCGGCTTAAATGGTATTCTTGTTTTTGTGC
>JBDUBY010000102.1:0-3367 GCA_040003735.1 Parafilimonas sp. | reverse complement strand
GGCAAACGGCTGTCGAGAATGTTTGATTCTGCTGCGCAGTCAATTACAAATTTCATGTTTTTACCAGCCAGTTGTGTATTTATAAGAATTCGGTTATCAGTAATATCAATAGGAAAAGTGTTGTATGCAGCAGCATCTTTCAGCATAGCGTTTTGATAAGTAGCGGCTTCTTTCCTGCTGATGCGATGCAGGTAAATAAGATTGTTTTCATAGTCAATAATCATCTCGCAGTCTTTGAATAAATCAACCCCGAGTAAACCAAGTATTTTAATGCCTTTGCTGTTTTCAATGGCGCCGAGATTAGTTATATCTGCTTCAAGTTTGTTGTAGGTTAATGAAGCAAATGAGAACTTTTTTACTTCAGTTTTTGTAATAGCAGCAGCGCTTCCGGTTATGCTGGTATGTTCTCCATCTGAAATATATGTAGTAGGATAATCGCGAAAATAAGTAAGATTAAGCACCAGGTTAGGTGCGCCGGTATCAATTATAAAATTACCTTCTGTTGTATCAGCTTTTGCTCTTACCACAATCAGGTTACCTGCACGCGTAAAAGGAATTACGCTGGAAACAGAATCAATGATAATGCCTGGTATTTCTATATTTAATTGTTTTAATGAAGAATCATATCGCGGCAAATTACCGCCATAGGTTTTTGTCATGATAACAAAACATATAATATTTAATAGCAAAAAGCTTGGGCGCATTGCATCTTCTATACAAATTGAAAGTAAATAAGATGTTTTATATGTAGAATATAATTTATAGCTAAAGCTTAGGTTTATTGTGAGTGGTTAATTCTTGCAATGCACTGGAATGAATACATAAACCCATACATTACGTGAGGTTGATTCTTAAATAAGCCACACAAAATCCTGATGTTATTACTTTAATAAGTAATCCTTCATAATAAAATTAACACCCTCCAGATAAAATAAAACTTTATCTTACGTTGCATCTTTCTACATCGTAAGATGAAAAATACATTTTTTTACTTCCTTGTTTAAATTACCGGTATGCCTGTTAAAGTAAGTTTTGTTAAAGGCCAGCAAGCCGATTTCTACACCGCCCTAAATAAAAAAGTTGATGCATTTTTTGAAACAGGTAATTTTTCCAAGAAGGGCAACCGCTTAATGTTGTTTAAGGTGGTGTTCTATCCATCCGTTTTTATTATTGTTTACACCATTCTGTTAACAGTTCATCTTTATGCTCCTGTACAAATTTTGTTATGGGCAGTGCTTGGTTTATTTACTGCTTTTATAGGCTTGAATATATCACATGATGCAGTGCATGGTTCTTTATCAAAAAATAAATTGGTTAACCGCATACTTGGATATTCATTTAATATAATTGGCGGTGATTGTTATGTATGGAATATTACGCACAATATCGTTCACCATACTTACACTAATATTGAAGGCCATGATGAAGACATTCAATCAATCCCTATGCTGCGTATGTCGCCGCATCAAAAGCTTAGAAAAATACACCGTTATCAATATTGGTATGCATTTATTTTTTACAGCCTTTCTTCCTTGTTATGGGTACTCATAAAAGATTATCGTAAATTTTTTAAAAAGAATATTGGTAATTATAATAACAAGCATCATCCGCGAAAACAATATTTTATTTTATTTTTTTCGAAAGCTGTTTATTTTATGTTTTTTCTTGTACTACCACTTATATTTATTCATGCATCATGGCCACTAATATTACTGGGCTTTCTAGTATTGCATCTTACTGAAGGATTAACAATGGCCATTATTTTTATGCTGGCGCATGTAGTAGAAGCCACAGAGTTTCCGCTACCTACTGATACGGGAACTATCAATAATACATGGGCTGTACACCAGCTATATACAACCGCAGATTTTGGCAGAAATAATTCATTGCTGAACTTCTTTTGCGGTGGTCTGAATTTTCAGGTTGAGCATCATTTATATCCAAAAATCTGCCACGTTCATTACAAGCAGATTTCTGCTATTGTAAAGGAAACTGCAGAAAGTTTTAACCTGCGTTATAATGAGAATAATTCCTTCCTTAGTGCCATTGGTTCACACATTCGTGTATTAAAATTGCTCGGAAGACCAGCCACAACTATCCCCCCGCGTTAAATAATTATATGGCAACAAAGAGTGACCTTGATTTTACATATACAAGTATTGATAAGATATTCAGGTTGAGTTTTGGCGAGATGGCTGATTATAGCGGCGCCAGGTTTAATGGTGATTTGACATTGACAGTGGAAAACGCACAGCAACAAAAAAACAGGTTCATTGCTGATAATTTAAATATTGATAATAATTCTAGAGTGCTGGATATGGCTTGCGGATGGGGACCTTTTCTTAATTACCTGAAAAAAAGAAATATAAAAGGAAAGGGCGTTACACTTTCCAAAGGGCAGGCCGCAGCATGCAGAAAAAATGGGTTAGATGTTGACATTATGGATTGCCGTACCATTGCGCCTGAAACGTATGGAAAATTTGATGCAGTAACCTGCATCGGAGGCCTTGAACATTTTTGTTCGGTTGAGGAATTTAAGGAAGGCAAACAAGATAAAATATACAGCGCATTTTTTAAAACTGTAAGTGATTTACTGCCTGCAAAAGGAAGGTTCTATATGCAAACAATGGTTTTTACTGAAACCACACCTCCTCTCGAAAATGTTGATGTAAATGCCGACAAAAATTCTATTGAATATGCATTGGCGCTTATGGTAAAACAATTCCCGGGTTCATGGTTGCCGTATAGTGAAGAACAGGTAATAAAAAATGCAGCACCTTATATGAAACTGGTTTCAAAAAGCAGTGGCCGCCTGGATTATATTCAAACAATTAAATGCTGGAGAAAAAAATTCAGAAAATTTAACCTGGAGAAATACCTGCTTTATATTTCACTTATACCAAAATATTTATTTAATAAAGAATTCAGGCACCAGGTTGCTATATTTAGAGTAAGCCCTAATAAAATATGTTTTGAAAGTGGCGCAATGGATCATTTCAGAATGGTTTTTGAAAAAATATAATAACATTCAAGACAACTAAATAGATATCCCTGCCTTCCAATTAACGCTAATTAATTTCATCCCAAATTCACGCTATTTATTCAATTCAAACTTTATTACTTCGCCACCGCCTGGTTGCAAATCAATAGTTATATTGTCTGCAGACGTTACTGTTTTTTCTTCTTTAATAAGTTGGTTTGGATAGTTTACAGCATCCGCAGAATCTTTATACACAGTTGCATGATAATTTCCTGCTGATAAAAAGTTCAGCGGAATTATTACTGATCTTTCTTTACTGTTATTAATGGTTCCTATATACCAGCTTGTTCCTTTTCTGCGCGCTATGGAAACCCATTCACCTTCTTC
>JBDUBY010000375.1:0-3379 GCA_040003735.1 Parafilimonas sp. | reverse complement strand
CATGGTTATGCGCCAACAAAATTTTTGCGTGATGATTTTGTAAAAGAAATTGCTGAAGCGTTAAGGCCGCAGGATGAAATTTGGATGAGCGAAATTTTTTATGCCGGTGGAACAACAACAAAAGATATTTCTGCAAATGATTTAATTAATGAAATAAGATCATTGCATAAAAATGCATTTTTTGTTGAACAAAGAAATGACTTTGCAAAGCTTGTAAAAAAACATCTTACAAATAATTGTGCAGTGCTTTTGATGGGCGCAAGAGATCCCAGTCTTGAAGCGTTTGCACAGTTTGTTTGGGCAACAATTAATTGTTGATTATAAAGCCGTAAGCTTTTTCAAAAATTCATCTTTTCTTCTTACCGAAACTTCAATTTGGGAACCATCTTCCATTGTTACAAAACCGCCGTGGCCTTTATTGTAGTGTTTTATATAAGCAAGGTTTATTAAATGCGAATTATGCACGCGGTAAAAATTATAATCACTCAATAATTCTTCAAATTCTTTAAGTGTTTTTGCCACAGTGAGCTTTTGTTTGTTCAACATAAAAATTGTTGTGTAGTTGATATCACTTTCGCAACGCAGAATTTTATTTATTGTAATAAATTCAATCCCGTTTACAACAGGAACACAAATCTTCTTTGATGTATTGTTTGTCGCATTAAGGTTATGAAATAATGATTCAAACTTTTTTGCTGTTTGTTTGGCTTCGATCTTTTCATGCAGTTTGTTCATTGCCTGCATCAACTCATTTTCCTCAACCGGTTTTAATAAATAATCAAGCGCACTAAATTTAAACGCCTGCACTGCATATTTATCATAAGCAGTTGTAAAGATTACTTCAAAATTTATTGTTGGTATTTTTTTCAGCAGATCAAAACCGGTTTCATTACTTATTTCTACATCGAGAAAAACAAGATCTGGTTTTATTTCTTTAATTGCTGTTAATCCAGCTTCAACTGATTGAAACGAGCCGTAAATTTCAACAACATCTTTTACATCTGCCAGCATAAATTCAAGCCTTTTTATGCAATGCATTTCATCATCTATAATAATTGCTTTTATCATGCTAAAAATTTAATTCAACAGGCAAAGTTATTTTAGCACGAACTCCTGCTTCTTCATTTGAAATTTCCACAACTGCATTTGTGTTTTTTACTTTATTAATTACAGCAATTCTCGCATTCGTTATTTTCATGCCAAGTGATTTTTTACTCATTGCTTTTACTTCCTGTTTAAATATTTCAGATCGCTCGGTGCCAACACCATTATCTTCAATAATGCAGGTGAGCATGTCTTCGGTTTGACTGATATGTATTTTAATTTTCCCTTCGCCATCTTTTTTCGTTAAGCCATGCCATATAGAATTTTCAACAAAAGGCTGAAGAATTAATGGCGGAACCAAAACATTATTTTTATCTATCGTTTCATCTACTTTTATTTCATAACTGAACTTATTATTTAACCGTAAACGTTCAATATCCATGTATAATTCAAGCGCTTTTAAATCTTTCTCAAGTGTAACAGTTTTATGTTCTGAATTTTCAAGAATCAGCCGTATTACACCTGCAAATTTTGTAAGATAATTATTTGCAGCTTTTATATCATTCCTGATAATATAATCGCCTATTGAATTTAATGAGTTAAAGATAAAATGCGGATTCATTTGCGCACGAAGGGCTTTCATTTCTGTATCTGCAACTTCAGCATTAAGTTCTGCTTCTTTTGCTTTTTCAACTGCGTCATGTTTTCTTTTATAAAAAATGAAAACCAATACTGCAGATAATAATATTATTATAGTTCCTGCAATTACTGCATTGCGAATAGTTTGTTGTTGTTTTATTTTTGCTGAGGATAAAGTTTGTCTTTTTTCGCTTTCATTTTTTATTGAATCTTCACGCTTATCAAATGTGTATTGCATTTCAATACGATTAAGCTCCAGCTTTTTATCTTCATTTAAAATGCTGTCTTGTAAAATCACGGATTGCTTGTAAGCACTTAGCGCTTTCTCAAAATCTTTTTGTTTTTCATATGTGTTACTTAAATCTTCAAGCGCGGTTTTTTGAACACTTAAATCTTGCGCTTCTTTAGCAGCTTCAATACTTTTAAGTTGAAATGCAATTGCTTTTTTATAGCTTTCTGAAAGAGTTATTTTTTCACTAAATAATATTTCCGGCGGCGCATAACTATAAATTTTCCCAACTTCATCAAGCGCTGCAGAAAGGCTTGAATTGTTACCTGATGTTTGAAAAGATTTTATTGATTTATTTAAGTACAACAATGCATTTTTATAATCTTTCATTTCGCTGTAATCAATACCAATATTTATTGATGCATTAGCCATTCCTCTTTCATAATTCATAGCGCTGCTAATGGCTAATTGTTGTTGATACGCTGTTAATGAATTTTCCGTTTGATTTAAGTTATCATATATTGATCCCATGCTTCCATAAGAATCAGCAATGCCTTGCTGACTGCCTTGTTTTTTATAAAGATTTAGTGCCCTTTGAATATACTGTAATGCTTTTGTGTTGTTTGATAATCTTGTATAAATGATGCTAATATTGGAAAGTGCAGCCGCAGTTGAAATTTCATCGTGAATCTCTTCGCAAATTTTTAAACTCTTAAAATAATAATCAAGCGCTTTGGGGTAATTTGATAAATACATATAGTTTACACCGATACTGTTTATAGTATTGGCCATTCCTTTTTTATTGCCCAGCACTTTTAAAATGGCATACGCTTTTTCATGATAAGTTATTGCAAGAGTATAATCAGACATATCAGCATAAACAATTCCCATGTTATGATACACTGCTGCAGCGCCTTTATTATAACCTGCATTAGTATATATGTTTATTGCAAGCTGGTATTTATTTAATGCCGATGAATCATCACCTTTTGCTGCATAGTTTACGCCTTGCCTGCTGTATGATGTTGCGAGTTTTAATGGGTAGTTTAATTTTTTAGAAAGCGTTGCAGCTTCTTTTGCCATTGCTAATCCTTTATCAGGATCTGTAGTGTAATAACTGTAAGCAATATCGTTCAGCAAATTAATTTTTACCGTATCATTTTTATGATAATTCTTTAAAACATTTAGCAAAGAATCTAATTCATTTCGTTGCGCGTTAGCCGCCAAACTCAACTGAGTTGCTATCAATAAAAAAAATAAATTTTTCATGCAACAGTTTTGGTACGGTTAAAATTAAGATAAGCAGCATTAATCATTACGAAAAATAAATCAAAGCCATCGAAAAATAAACGCTGCTATTTCTACTGTGTTCAACACACTATGTTTACGAAAGATATTTATTAAAAATTAAATCCTACCAATTATGAACTTTCAAACAATGAGCAAGCAACGGAAGCTAATATTAAT
>JBDUBY010000116.1:0-3380 GCA_040003735.1 Parafilimonas sp. | reverse complement strand
TTATACAATACCATAAAGTGGTTAGAGGAATTGTTTTGATTGATTATGAAAACAGGTGTTAACTTATAGCTGGCAGCTTAAATAATATGTAAGCGCTTATACAATTTCTTTAAACCAGTTTTTCGTTAAAGGCTTTGCTTAATGCTTCTGTTTGAGAATGCACATGCAGCTTGTCGTAGATTTTTTTAAGATGGCTGCGTACGGTTTCAATACTAATGCCTGATGCGGCGGCAATCATTTTATGACTGTTGCCTTTTGAGAGGAGGGCAAGCATTTCTTTTTCGCGATTGGTGAGTGCATATTCATTTTGCCGCAATGCTGATGCCTGCTGCATTTGTGTAATGATCATTCTTGCAATAGCAGGACTCATGGGTGCTCCGCCATTCAGCACTTCCTGTATTGAAGTGATGAGTTTATCAGAAATATTTTTTTTGAGAAGATATCCGTTTGCGCCTGCGCTTAATGCATCAAATACATGTGTGTTATCATCAAACACTGTAAGCATAATTATTTGCACCTGCTTATTAAAATTGCGAATCTTTTTTACAGCTTCGATGCCATTCATGCCCGGCATATCAATATCCATCAAGATTACATCGGGCAAATATGTTTTTACTTGATCTTCTGCCAGCAGGCAATTTGAAAAAGCGCCGTTTATTTCATACTCTTCAGTTAATGCAAACAAGCTGCAAAGACTTTCGCGAAGGTTATCATTGTCTTCATATATAAGAACTGAAACCGGCATAATTAACTGATATAAATTTTGCAGAAATAAGCTGATGCAACTTAATTAATAAATTTTGCTGATGGCATCCCCATTTCATGTGATGGGCATAAACAGGCAAATCGTTGTTCCCTTTCCGGCTGTTGATTGTAATTGTATTTTTGCCTGCATATCATTGGCACGGCTTTGCAGGTTTTTTAAACCATTGCCTGAATACTGATGCTGTGCATTAAAGCCTTTTCCATTATCTTTTATTTTTAAAATTAAATTATTTTGTTCTTTTTTTAAGCTGATGTTTATCTCATTTGCTTCGCTGTATTTTACAGCATTGTTCACCGCTTCTTTAAAAATGAGGTAAAGATTATTTCGTTGAGCAAGCGATAATTTTACATCATTCAATTCTTCTTCTTCCTTAAAAATAAATTGTATTCCTGCCTGTTCCGTTATTTCAGAGCCAAACTCTTTCATACGCAAAATAATTTTATCCAATGCATCATTAGCAGGATTAATAGCCCAGACAATATCACTCATGCTTTCCATAATGGCAGCAGACCTGTCTTTTATCTTTTGCATATTTGTTTTTGCCGCGTCATTCGTTTCTGTTTGCAAGGCTACTTTGCTTAGTATGTTTATGCTGGTAAGCGTTGAACCAATATCATCATGAAGATTGCGTGCAATATTGTTGCGCATCTGCTCCATTTCAATAACACGTTTAGCACGCTGTACGGTGCGATAACGGTTGATGATAAGAAATCCTATTAATACCAATAAAAAGAAAATAATATACGCTGCATATTGAAATGTTTTTTGTCGTTGAATACTTGCATAAGTAAGTTGCTGGTCTTTTTTCAACAACTCAATTTGCTTTTCTTTTTGTTCTGTTTCAAATTGTGTTTGAAGTTGTAATAATTGATCCTGCTTTTCGATAGTAAATAAGCTGTCTTTTATTTTATTGGAGCTGTCAAGAAAATTGTATGCACTTTTATAATTCTCATGTTGCCGATAAAAATCTGATAATGCCGAGAATGCCTGCTGCTGAAAATTTTTATTTTTTAATTCATTGGCATATTGCAAAGCTTCGCTTAATGATGCTATTGCTTGCCTGGTATTTTTTAGTGTATCATATACCTGGGCGAGGTCAATGCTAACGTAAAACATATCTCCCTTACTTTTTAGAGTGCTGTAATTTTCTTTGGCAAGATTAAAATGTTTAATTGCTTCACTATATTTTGCCAAAGCAAAATAAGAAACGCCCATGTTTTCATGCGTCAATCCTATGCGGTACAGGTCGTTGGTTTTTTGGATATACTTCAAACATTCATAATAATATTGCAATGCTTTCTGATGATTGTTATCTATTTGATAAGTATTGCCAATGCTCATCAAATTTTCGGCTATATGCGCATCAGCGTTAAGAGACTTGGTTATTTTTAAAGCCTGCTCAAAATATTTTCGTGCCTCAGTAGAATTTTTTTGAAGATTATATAATCTTCCAATGTCATGTAATGTAGCCGCTTTATTACTTTTTATATTGATGTCACCGTTATCAATTATTTCATCATCTAATTTCACTGCCTGCATAAAACATTCAAGACTTTTTGTGTATTCTGTTTCATCCATGTACATTGTACCGAGATTTGCAACAGGCATTACAATCAAATCTTTTCTTCCCGTCTCTTTAAACAAACTAAGTGCTGTTTTAAAATATTCTTCAGCTTTGCGCATGTTTGAAAGCTTAAAATATACCCAGCCAATATTATTATAACTGTCTCCAATACCTTTTTTATATTGTATTTTTTTAGACAGTTGCATTGCCTGTTCACCATACAACAGAGCAGTGTCAGTATTTAAAACAGAATAATGAAAACATAATTGTGTCAATACATCTGCACGGTCTGAATCATTGCCTGCTTTTTTTAATTCTTTTTTCAGATTGGGAATCTTTGAAACATCTTGTGCAAAGAGGCAACCGTTAAATAGTAAAACGATTATATATAAACGAATTTTTTTCATCGGTTCGGTTTAAGCAAGCTAATTACAAAGAGAAAAGTTACACAAATTAAATATCTGTTCAATTGATGCTTTTTCGTTTATTTCAACTCACCTATTTTTGTTTTTCTTAAATGATGATTATGCAACATGATATTCGTAATAACTGGATAGTAGAAGAAATCTATGAAATATATAATATGCCTTTGCTTGAATTGGTTTTCAGAGCAGCAAATGTTCATAAAAAATATAATGACACTGCTGAAGTACAGGTTTGCACATTACTAAGTATTAAGACTGGTGGTTGCACAGAAGATTGTGCTTACTGCCCGCAGGCTGCCCGCTACAACACTGGTGTGAATGTGCATGCATTAATGAAAAAAGATGAAGTGCTTTCGTATGCGCAAAAAGCTAAAGATGCAGGCAGTACTCGTTTTTGCATGGGCGCTGCCTGGCGCGAAGTGCGTGACAATAAAGATTTTGATCGTGTGATTGATATGGTAAAAGGCGTGAATGAAATGGGTATGGAAGTTTGCTGCACATTAGGAATGTTGACAGACACACAAGCGCAAAAGCTTGCTGATGCAGGTTTATACGCTTACAATCATAACCTTGATACATCTTCAGAATATTACAATGAAATTATTACTACAAGAACATATAACGA
>JBDUBY010000345.1:0-11643 GCA_040003735.1 Parafilimonas sp. | reverse complement strand
AAAAGAATTTTTGAAACAGTGTTTTAAAATCATCTAACTACCTTCCAGTTAATAAGTACCTCGCACAAAAGTATTGCAAGCGGGATATAGCTCACCCTCTACTTATCCTCAAACTTCAACTTAATAAATCGCGGATGATATATCGTTGCATCTTTTTTAATATCGTTCCAAAAATCAGGAGTTATTGTATTGTAAGAAATCAAAAGTTCGCCCGGTTTTGATAAATTAGGATGCGCTTTTGCATTGTAAGTCCATAAACCTTTTTGCCATTCAGGCGCTGTCCAAACAGTTATAATATCAGAGAAAGGCCCAACCGGGCTATCGCCAATTCTTACACCAACTTTATCACTCAAACCCAACTCCTGGAAAACAAGAATATATTTTCCATTCTTCATCGGCGATACACTTAACTCATTTGAAACGCCATTGGTTATAGGTTTCATATCATCTTTATTCGCACTCCACGAAGTTCCGTTCCAGTAACGCCATGCATCCATCTTTTCAAAATCTTTTGGCTGCACTCTTGCTGCTATAAGATTTTTATCATTGCCAATACATCCATACACATAAACATAACCATCAGCATTTATTGCGCCGCTCCATGTTGTGTTCACCAAAACGCCTGCGCCCATATTTCCTTCACCCAATGTTTTATTATTAATGTGCAATGATGTTTCAATTTGACGTTGTTTATTAAACTCTATCTTTTTATTATTTGGAACAGCAATGATGGAAACAGCAGGTTCAATAAAATCAAAAACACCTGCGCCGGTTCTTTCAACTTTATAACCGAAGATGTATAAAGTGTTGTTCATTTCTTTATTTACAAAACCATCGCCAAGCCAGAACAATTGCGGTTTTGCAGCAGTTGAAGTATTAGGCGTAAAAAAACTTATAGGTTTTCCGTTCGCATCTGTATTGTAATGAAAATGAATTTTAGAAACATCCGGATCGTCTCCATTTATATAAGCAATTGTGTTGTTCACCATGGTATCGCTTACAGGTTTGCCATCTTTTACTTCACCAATATATGTATCGCTGAATAACAATAATGTTGAATCATTGCCAGCATTATTATTTTTATCAACGCCGCTTAATGGAATAGAAAAAATGCCATCTGCGCCAAACCAGCCAGATGTTCTTTCAAACAGTTTTGTCCATCCAGGTGCAGCTTCGGCTGTGAACTTGAAAGAAGTTTTTTTATTTGATGAATCCTGGGCCTGAACTGAAAGAATAAAAAAAAGTGTTGAAGCAAGAACAGCAAATCGTTTCATAGCAATCTATTTAATGGATTCAAAAATGGAAAAAAATTACCATTAAAAAAATTTTTGTTCAAATGTTTGAACATATCAAAAACTTTGTTCACTTTAGCAGTATGTATGAACATATAGACATACATAACTAACGATGGATTCTTTTGCTATTGACCATAAAAGTGTATTGCCGCTTCATTTACAGGTTGAAGAAATGCTGAGAAAGATGATAGAACAACCGGAATATCAAAATGGAAAATTATTGCCGAATGAAGTACATATTGCACGTAAATTAGGAATATCAAGGAATACTGTTAGGCAAGCCGCGAACAAACTGGTTCATGAGCAATTACTCGTTCGTAAAAAAGGTGTGGGCACCAAGGTTGCAAAAAATAACATCACCACAAAACTAAACAAGTGGACAAGTTTTACGCATGAAATGGATGAGAAAGGTGTGGTGTTTAAAAATTATGCAATCAAAGTGAGTTGCATTATTGCGGATAAAGAAATATGCAGCCTTTTTAATATAGCCGAAAAAACAAAAGTTATAAAACTTGAGCGTTTGCGCGGCGTAAATAAAGGACCGATCGTTTATTTTATTTCTTATTTCCACCCGCGAATTGGCTTAACAGAAAAAGAAGATTTTTCAAAACCATTGTATGAAACATTGGAAAAAGATCATCATGTAAGTGTGGCTATTTCCAAAGAAGGCATCAGCGCAATACTGGCGAATAAAAAGCTGGCTGAAAGATTAAATATAAATATTGGCGACCCAATTTTATTCAGGAAAAGAGTTGTATGCGACCCCGGTGACAGGCCGATTGAATATAACCTTGGATATTATCGGGCTGATAGTTTTACATATACGATTGACATTGCAAGAGACTAAGAATATGTTGCTGCTTTTGTTGAAAAATGATTTGCTGCACAAGTGAGTGACACAAGGAACGATGCCATTTATTCAAATGCCGGTAACATAATTAATAAGTGCATAACTGAACTATAAAAAATATTGTTTTAACGATTAATATTGACCATGAGAAATTTTAAACATCTCACCAAATTGCTCGCTGTTTTATTTTATATTTTTTGTGCATCGCATGTATTTGCGCAACAGGAAAAAAGTATAACGGGTACAATTACTACGCAATCCGGTGCAGTGCTTTCCGGTGTAAGTATTACTGTAAAAGGCACTACGAATGGGGTTACATCCAACGAAAAGGGAGAGTTTGTAATAAGCGTTCCTGCAAATGCAACGCTTGTGTTTACACACGTTGGTTATAAGCTTGAGGAGATCGCCGTTAAAAATCAAACTACTTTAAACATCAAGCTTGAAGATAATAACAACGAGCTTTCACAGGTGGTAGTAATTGGTTATGGAACGGTGAGAAAAAGTGATCTAACTGGTTCAGTTGTTTCAGTGAAATCAGAAGACCTGAAAGCTGTTCCTGTTACATCTTTCGATCAGGCATTGCAAGGTCGTGCAGCCGGTGTTCAGGTTACACAATTATCAGGAAAACCCGGCGCTGAAACTTCTATAAGAATTCGCGGTACAACATCAATTAATGCAAGCAACGAACCTTTATATGTAATTGATGGAATGCTTGTAAATAGTTCGGCAAGCGATATGTCGGTTGGTATTACGCTGGGCCCACGCATTGGTGCTTTATCAGCCATCAATCCAAATGATATTGAATCGATAGAAATTTTAAAAGATGCATCTGCTACAGCAATTTATGGTTCGCGTGGTGCAAATGGTGTTGTAATCATCACAACCAAACGTGGCAAAGCAGGACAAGGAACTGTTACGTTTGATACATATTATGCACAGCAGGATATTTCACATCAGGTAGATGTTTTAAACGCTGCGCAGTTTGCAAATTTTGTAAACGATGCAAAAATTAATGCTAATCAAACTCCTGTATATGTTAATCCAAAAAATTTGGGTGAAGGCACAGATTGGCAAGGCGAACTTTTTAGAAAAGCGCCAATGGCTAATTATCAAATTTCTTTTTCAGGCGGCGATGATAAAACGAAGTATGCAATCTCCGGAGGTTACTTTGACCAGGATGGAATTATCATCAATTCAAATTTCAAACGTTATACTTTTCGTGCAAACCTTGACCGCGATTTAAGCAAACGTTTAACTGTTGGTAACAGCATTACGTATGCTAGAACAACTTCAAATGGTGTGTTGACAAATGCAGGCACAATTGTTCCGGGAACAGTAACAGCAGCATTATTATTCAATCCAATTTTGCCGGTGTATGATTCAACGGTTAAAGGTGGTTATACATTTGAAAATGACAGGGGAACAACATTAGGCAATCCAATTGCTGATGCAAAAGAATATAATTCTGTTTCTACTAATTCAAGGTTTATTGGCAATGTATATGCACGGTATAAAATAACAAATGATCTTGAATTAAGAACAAGTTTTGGTGTTGATGCGTTCACAGATAAAGAAAATTCTTTCGGCCCTAATTTTCTTAAGCGTACACAAGCCAGCCAGGGCGAGGCTTCTGTTGGTTCTGTTGATGGTTTAACATGGCTGAATGAAAATACATTAACGTATAATAAAAGTTGGCGCGATGATAAGCATAGAATAAATGCAGTTGTTGGTTTTACAACACAAAAATTTAATAATGAAAGTTTGTTTGCTTATGCGTTTGGTTTTCCTGATGGAAGAACAGGTTATCATAATATTGCTGCCGCAGAAAATCCTCAAACGCCTTCTAACAATGAATCACAATGGTCGTTGGCTTCATACATCGGAAGAGTAAATTATACTTTAGAAGATAAATATCTTTTTACACTTACAGGTCGTATTGATGGTTCTTCAAAATTTGCTGAAGGCAATAAGTATGGATATTTTCCTTCAGGCGCATTTGCATGGCGTGTTTCCAAAGAAGATTTCATGAAAAATGTTGATGCAATTTCAGATCTAAAATTTCGTGTTAGTTATGGTATAATCGGCAACCAGGCAATTCCGCCATATCAATCATTAGCATTGGTTGGCCCTTACGGCCAGGGCGTTTTTAATAGCTCTTCAGGAAGTGAAGTTTACCAGGGAATGGAGCCTTTGAGTTATGTAAATAAAAATTTGAAATGGGAAAGCACAAAACAATTTGATGCAGGTGTTGATATTGGTCTTTTTAAACAACGCATAACAATAACGGCGGATTATTATTCAAAGCTTACTTATAATCTTTTGCTTTCTACACCAATTCCAACAACATCAGGTTTTACTTCAACGCTGTTAAACGTGGGCAACATTTCAAACAAAGGGCTTGATCTTGATGTGCACACAATTAACACAACAGGTGTTTTGCAATGGAGTTCATCTTTAAATTTTTCAATGAACAGAAACAAGGTTACCAATCTTAATACAGAAACAGACATTTTATTATTGAATGCAAGTTTGTTGAGAAAAGGTGAGCCTATTGGAACGTTTTACGGTTATGAATTTGATGGTATTTTTCAAAGTGATGAAGAAGCTGCAAAAAGTGCTGTGCTTGTTGGACAAGAACCAACATCATCCAATCCTGAATCTGTTGCAAAAGCAGGCGACAGAAAATATAAAGACATTAATGGTGATGGAAAAATTGATGCAAGCGACAGAACAATTCTTGGTAGTGCGCAACCAAAATTTACCTGGGGTTTCAACAATACTTTATCATACAAAAATTTCGATGTAAGCTTTTTCTTTCAAGGTTCGCAAGGCAATAAAATGGCAAACTTTAATTCATTCAACCTGTTGAATTTTACAGGACAAAATAACGTATCAGCAGATGCTGGTTTAAACAGGTGGACACCGGAAAATCCTGAAAATAAATATCCAAGAGCATTGTCATCAGGAAGCCTCGATGTAGGAATTTTCTCTTCAGCAATTGTTGAAGATGCATCTTACCTGCGTTTGAAAAATGTAACCTTAAGTTATTCGCTTCCGCGCAACATTTTACAAAAAGCAAAAATTCAATCAGTAAGAATTTATGTAAGCGCAAGCAATTTATGGACGCTTACAAATTATACAGGTTACGATCCTGAAGCAAATACATACGGACAAAGCACAACCTTAATTGGCATTGATAACGGCGGTTATCCGCAATCAAAAATTTACCAGGTTGGTGCAACATTAGGTTTCTAAATTTTAAAATTATCTCATGAAATGAGCCAAAAACATAAACTTCAAACCAACAAAATTTTATTTGGCGAATTCCATGTGACAATAAAAAAATAAAAATGAACACATGAAAAAATATTCATCTTTTATACTGATAATTTCTGCTGCTGCTGCAATCGCGCTTTCTTCGTGCAAAAAATTTTTGGCAGAAGATCCAAAAAATGTTGTGGCTATTACTAATTATTATCAAACAGAAAATGATGCGATCTCTGCTGTAAATTCTATCTACGCTTATCTTAATTCAACAAGCACCGGCTCAACTGCAGGTGTATATCATAGTACATTTTGGGTTATTGCCGGATGTGCGTCTGATGAAATGATCAACAGAAATGTATTCACGCCTGACATTGATCAGATCAGCAAATTTGTTGAAACACCTGTTAATAATAGTTTGGAAGAAACATGGATGATGCATTATAAAGCCATCACGCTTGCCAACATTGCTATCGCAAGAATTCCACCAATACAAATGGATACAGTTTTAAGAACGCGCTTAATTAATGAAGCACATTTTCTACGCGGACTATTATATTTTGATATGGTGCGCATGTTTGGAAGTATTCCATTAGTGTTGCAGGAAGAAGAACCATTAACGCCGCAGGTTGCTTCAACAGATGATATATACAATCAAATAATTGCAGACTTAACTTCTGCTGAAAACCTTCCTGATAGTTATACACCTGGTGATGGTCTTGGCCGTGCAACAAAAGGTGCAGCAAAATCTATTCTTGCAAAAGTGTATTTAACACAGCAAAACTGGCAGGCATGTGCCGATAAAGCAAAAGAAATTATCAACTCAAATCAATATGCATTATGGGATGATTTTGCTGATGTTTTTAAACTATCAAGCCGTGGTGGTAAAGAAGCGATTTTTTCTGTTGGATTTGGAGATGGCGGCGGCAAAATTAGCTTTTGGGAAGTTGGTCAGTTCAATGTAAGATTATTGCCGCCTGCATTAAGTGTTGATGGCGTTCAAAATGCGCAAGGCTGGCAAGTTCCAACACTAAATCTATATGATGAATTTGATCCGCAGGATCGTCGCCGTGATGTTACATTTATCACACAGGTGTACAATCCTGATGGTACTATTACAACGATTGATCCATACATAAGAAAATATTGGGACAGTACTGCAGAGCCTGAAGGCAATGGTTCTGCCAATGATTATCCTGTTATAAGATATTCTGATGTTTTGTTGATGTATGCTGAAGCAGAAAACGAATTAGGCAACACAAGTGAAGCGCTTACTTATATAAATATGGTGCGCAAACGTGCACGCTGGGATGGAAATATTGAGCGCAGTGCAGTGCCTGATTATGTTGATTTAACACAGGATGAATTTAGAACAGCTGTTTTAAAAGAAAGACGAATGGAGTTTGTTGCAGAAGGACAGCGCTGGTTTGATTTGGTTCGTACAAAAACGCTTGAAACATTGGTGCCAATTGCAAAGCCGGGTATAACGCCGCAGGATAAACATTACCTGTTCCCGATTCCGCAAACTGAAGTTGATCTTAATCCGAATCTTAAACAAAATCCGGGTTACTAAAATTTAATTGGTTCAAGACTTATAAATTGATGTTACAAAATATTAAGACCATGAGAAGAATTGCCATATTAATAAGTTGCTTTGTTACAGGCATTATTATTTTACCCTCGTGCAAAAAAGATTCACCTGATCCAAATTTACCTGCGTTGAAACTGCATCCTGTAAATGTTACAGGTAAATCGGGCCAGCATGTATTAGATACGCTTGATATTGTTGCGCCGTATGGTGTTGGCAAACTGGTGATTTCAAAAACAATAAATCTTGTTGCTGATGAAACATTTGGAATGCAAACGGTAACACCGGTAAGCACCGGCACCAATACTTATCAATACATTTTAGATTATACATATCAACCTGGTGAAGTAGACAAATTAGTTGGTATCAATTATCATTTTGAAGATAGTAAAGGCAATGTTGCCGAAAAAGATTTTACAGTAAACACCGAAGCATCTGCAGCACAAATTATTTATTCGCATAAATGGAAACTGGTTTCAAAACTTTGGACAACTGTAACACCGCAGCAAGAAAACGAACAAGATTGCGCAAAAGATGATATCTATACTTACAATGCAGACAGTACTATGGCTGTTAATTACGGAGCTTCTGGCTGCACGTTTGATGGTTTCAATATTTACGATAAATGGTATGTAAGCAACGACGAAAAAACATTTACAGATATATATCATTCTGTATTCAATGCTGATCAAATAACAACCGAGGTTTATAATATAGAATCGCTGACAAAAGATAAATGGGTGATGGATATTGCGCTTGATTTGAGTGCTTTTGGTTTAAGTGATCATGAAGTATTTGTGTATACTTATGTTGCTCAATAGCTGAATAGAATATCAACAGTACAAGGGAGTGACACAACGAAGATGCCATCTTTGCAAATGCCGGTCAAATAAAAAAGTTACAATGAAAAATAAAAATATTGTAAGCATAATGTTTACTGTAATGATTTTTATTTCGTGCTCAACAAATAAAAATATTGCACAAACAAACACTGATCTGACCACATTAAAATTTACTGCAGAACCTGCAAATGAATGGACTAATTTATTCAACCGGCAACATGGATGGTTTGGCGCTGATGGAATTTTTGCCATACCGTTTAATGGTGTTGATACAGCAGGTGCAAACAATGAAACGATGTTGCTATTCAGCGATACAATGCTTGGCGATATTATAAATGACAGTTTGCAACCCGGTTATTTAATGATACACAATTCTGTTGCGATTTTGAAAAATGATGAGCCTGATACTTCAAACATTCATTTTTACTGGGATACAATTAATGGAAAACCAATTGGGTTGTTTACACCAAATACACCACATGCAAAAGCAGGTGATTATTATTGGCTCGGTGATGGTTTTTTTAATAAGGCCTTAAATGCAACTTACGTTTTTGCGTATCGTGTTCGCGATACAAGCGCTGCTGCCTTTGGCTTTGCAGAAGTTGGTAATACCATCATAAAAATTCCTGCAGGCAGCAAGCCGCCATTTCATGATCAGCAACAGATTGAAACACCTTTTTTTCTTGGTGGAACTGCAGAAACTTATGGCTCATTTGGCGGATGCGTTTTTAATAATACCAAAGAAGCCGGTTATAAAACTGCAGATGGTTATGTATATGTTTATGGCGTGAGAGGAAAGAAAAAAGATGTGATGGTGGCAAGAGTAAAACCAGCAGATTTTGAAAACTTTTCTATGTGGCGTTTTTGGGATGGAACAACGTGGAATGAAGACATTAATAAAGTTGCAAACATAACAGACCGTGCATCAAATGAGTTGAGTGTTTCGCCGTTGCCTGATGGACGTTATGCAATGGTTTTTCAAACAGATGGTTTAGGAAAAGATGTCGGAATGCGTTTAAGCAATCATCCTCAAGGTCCGTTTGGCCCGGTTATAAAAATTTGGCATTGCACTGAACCTGACATCGCTAAAAATTTTATTGTATATAACGCAAAAGCGCATACGAATCTTTCGAAACCAAATGAACTATTGATAAGTTATAATGTAAACTCATTTGACTTTTGGAACGATATAAAAGTCTATCACAACCTGTATCGTCCAAGATTTATTACAGTCAAACTTTTGCAGTAATTGAAAAATTTATTTTTCATACTAACATTAGGTTTAAGCAATACTTTTTCGTTTGCACAATCTTCAATATTTAGTGTTTGCAATTGTTTGCAAAGCAACATGGTTGTGCAGCAGGCAAAAGCAATGAAAGTTTGGGGAACTGCGAACAATGGTGATGTAATTAAAGTGAAAGCTGACTGGATGAAGAATGTTGTTTTAATTCATGCAGATAACAACAATGAATGGCTGGAAACGATTAATGTGCCCGCTGCAATTCCCGGAAATTATACTGCGCATACTATTACAATTATTAATAATGATGATACAATTAAACTTAGCAATGTTTTAATTGGTGAAGTTTGGCTGTGTGGTGGGCAATCGAATATGGACATGCAGTTGAAACCATTTTTACCATGGATAAAAGGCGTTGTTGATTTTGAAAATGAAATTGCAAAAGCTAATCATCCTGAAATAAGAGTGCTTGATATACCGACCGTTTTTGAGAAAAATCCTATCAAAGAAACAACAGGAACATGGAAAATTTGCACGCCTGAAAACGCTGCAGACTTTAGCGCTGTTGCTTATTATTTTGGATTGGAATTATTGAACAAATTACACGTGCCGGTTGGTTTGGTTACAAGTACGGTTGGAGGATCATCGTGCCAGATATGGACGAGCAGGGAAACACTTACCGCAGATGATTCGCTCAATAAAAAATATTTATATCCTTATGATACAAGTGCTGCATCAAAAGAAATTTTAGATAGTGTTATCACGTTTGAAAAAGTATTAAGGCCAGCATTATTTTATAATGGAATGATCTATCCTCTAAGAAATATTTCGCTGCGCGGTTTTTTATGGTACCAGGGCGAATCGAACAGGAATGATGGAAGCATGTATACAAGGTTAAATATTGCAATGATAAAAAACTGGCGTGCATTATTTGCACAAGGCGATCTTCCTTTTTATTATGTGCAGGTTGCGCCATACAACTGGAATCAATTTGATTCAATTCATAATAATGATTCAACCGATTTTGATTATGCAATTTTTCGCGAAGCACAAACCAATATTTTAAAGGAAAAAAATACAGGCATTGCATTAACAATGGATATTGCACAAGCAGATGATTTGCATCCACGCGATAAAAAAGATGTCGGCATTAGGCTTGCTTTAAATGCCTTTGCAAAAACATACGGCTTTAAAAATGTTGTATATAAAGGACCTGAATTTTCTTCCTTGAATATTGATAAGAATAAAGCCGTTATTTCTTTTAAAAAAGAAGGTATTGAAGGTGGATTAACAACAAATAATCAGCAACCGCCACGCCACTTTTGTATTGCCGGCAGCGATAAAATATTTTATCCCGCTACAGCAAAAATTATAAAAAATAAAGTAATTGTGCAATCAGAAAAAGTACAGCATCCGGTGGCTGTTCGGTATGCATTTACTAATTATCCTGTAACCAATTTTTGCAATAAAGATGGTTTGCCTGCTATGCCCTTTAGAACAGACAACTGGAATACGATTAATTCATCAAATACAAATAAGCAATGAAATATATAAACACACTAAGCATTTCATTTTTATTTTTTCTGTTGATGAACAGTTGCAGTAATACAAAGCCTGTTGCAAACGATGGAACCATATCTCATGCAAGATGGTATGAAAAAGATTCAGTCAATCAAATCATCACAAAGCCTGCGCCACAGTGGGCAGAAATGTTACGGCATGATACGGGATGGATTGGCGCAGACGGTATTTACAGTATGGCAACAAATGGTGTTGAAACTCCGGGCAAAGCAAATCAAACAAATACATTTTTTTGGTTCAGCGATTGTATTGTAGGCGATATAGTTGCTGATACTTTACGCGGCGATTGGCAGTTGTTACATAATTCTGTTGCATACATGGATGGCGATAAAGTTGATCCCAATAATATTCATTTTTATTATAGAAAAGATAGTGCAGGCAATGCTATATCTATGTTTGAACCGCATTCACCAAACTCAAAGCCCGGCGATTATTATTGGCTTGGTGATGGTGTATTTGATCATGCGATGGATAGCACCACTTATATTTTTGCTTACAGAATTAAAAGTGTACCTGGTGGCATTTATCCGTTTGATGATATTGGTCTTGGATTGATTGCTATACCAAAAAACAGCAAGCCACCTTATACAGATCAGTACCAGTTAGATTGTCCATTTTTTTTAAAAAATAGTGGCGGAAAAGGTAAGGTTGTTTTCGGCATAAGTGTCTTACCTAATACAGTTGGCGCAGGCGCTCCGCATCCCGATGGATATATTTATGTGTATGGTGTTCGCGGGCCAACTAAAGAATTGCTTGTTGCAAGAGTAAAAGATAACCAGTTTGAAAAATTTAATGAATGGAGGTTTTGGGATGGCAGCGATTGGAACGAAG
This sequence comes from Parafilimonas sp., assembly GCA_040003735.1. Taxonomy (GTDB): domain Bacteria; phylum Bacteroidota; class Bacteroidia; order Chitinophagales; family Chitinophagaceae; genus Parafilimonas. Next base: position 152 of record JBDUBY010000345.1, on the reverse strand, counting down.
ATGTTAACAGTGCTGCTGCATTAACAACCCGTATTTCAAATGAAATGAGTGTAAGTTTTATGGATGACGGAAGAGTACTTGCGACATATGAGTTAGATACAAATTCACCGGATATTGTAATACAGGCTGGCCAAAATCCATGGGGGCCATTT
>JBDUBY010000090.1:0-11706 GCA_040003735.1 Parafilimonas sp. | reverse complement strand
GCAAGTGCAATTGCATTCTTTGTTGAGTCGTCGATTTGCTGTTGTCTTTGTTTTGTAATGGTTGCTGCATTATCCAAAGAATCTTTTATTCGTTGTTGTTCTTTTTGATTTGCAATAGCTGCAACATTTTGTAATGAATCATCAATTTGTTGTTGGCGTTTTTTCATGAAAGCTGCGGCAGCTTCCAAAGAATCTTTTGTATGTTGTTGTTCTTTTTTCCTGGCAACATTTAACGAATCATCAATGCGCTGTAATCTTTTTTTATCGGCTGTGATCGCTTTTTTAATTGCATCTTCATTTGGTGGGTTTAGCTGATCAGGATCGGATGCAATAATTTCTGGTGGCGGTTTCTTGCAAGGTTTAAATAACGCAACATCTGAAGTTGTTCCAAAAAGTTTTACAAGATAAACCTGCGTTGAAGAATCATAATCGCACAGAGACCTGTAATAAATTGATGTACCATCACAATATTTCTGGCAACCGGAAATACGGCTGCTCAAAGCAAGGCTATCGCCAACAATAGTTATTTTATTTACGGGCGTGCAGGATGAACAATCTATCCACGGGCCATTTTTATAAATTACTGCGCCGTTTTGAATACTTAATTGGTCCTGGTTGAAATAACCAAAAAGAGCAGTAACAATTCTTGCATGGCTGCGATCATCCAGTTCATTGGTTCTTGTTCCGGAAAAATTTTCTCCTGACACTGAATCAATAGTAATCGTTCTTATAAACTGCGTTTTTGTACTGCCCGGAATTCTACCGGTACCTTTCCAGGTGCCAATCATCCAGCTTATATTTTGTGCATGAATGAAACCAAAAGAAAGACATAAAAGAAGCAGTAGCCACAGTCTTTTCAGCTTATTCATAGTTATTGAACTTGTTATATAACGCAGGACAATGATAATATTATATTAATAAGGGTAATTAATATTTTTCTAAATATATCCGCTTTATTTCAAATTAAAATCAGCAATACATTTCTTTTTGATAAGCTGGACAATTGCAATCAAGTTGGGAATGATGTGAGTTGTTGATTTTTTTCATAAGTAATAAAATACTTTAAACGATTATTTTTATCTCCGGAAAAAATATCAATTTATTGTTTGCGAAATGAAAAAAGTAATTCACCTCATCCTTATTGCAACTTTAGGAACAATCATTTTCAATGCATGCACTTCTTCTTCTGTCAAAAATTCTATATCGGCCGATCCTGTAAAAATCGCTTCAGGTGAAACTGCATTCAACACATATTGCAGTGGTTGCCACAACTTCAGGCAAAATGGAATTGGCCCGCAATTGTCAAACATTACTACCATTGAATCTGCAGAATGGATTCACAATTTTATAAAAGATCCGCAATCGATACTTCAATCAAGCGATAAACACGCGCAGGCATTGTATCATGAATATAAAACTGCGATGCCTTCATTTAATACTTTAAGCGATAGTAATATTTATAACATCATTGCTTTTTTAAATACACATCACGAACAAAAAATTAATGACGATACTGCAAATGCAATAAAAGATCCTATTCCGGAAAAAATTCCATTGTCAAATCTTGTTGTATCTATTAAACCTTTTGTACAAATTGCAGCATCAAGCGACAGTGGTAAAAAACCTTTGGCGAGAATTACCAAATTAGATTATCAGCCAACAACAAAAAATATTTTTATTGTTGACTTGCGTGGCAAATTATATGAACTTGAAAATAATAATGCAAATGTTTATTTAGACATACGCAGATACAAATCAAATTTTATAAATGAACCAGGTTTGGCAACTGGTTTTGGAAGTTTTGCATTTCACCCGGAGTTTATGAAAAATGGTTTATTTTATACTACACATACTGAAAAACCAAATTCAGCAAGAGCAGATTTCAGTTACAACGATTCTATAAAAACAACAGTGCAATGGGTTTTAACAGAATGGAAAGCTGATGATCCAAACGCTTCAACATTTAAGGGCACAAGCCGTGAGCTTTTAAGAATAAATATGGTAACAGGCATTCATGGCGTGCAGGAAATTTGTTTTAATGAAAATGCAAAACCGGGTGATGAAGATTACGGATTATTATACATTGGTATTGGTGATGGTGGTGCTGCCGAAAATGGGTATGCTTTTTTAGCTAATAGTCCGCAAAAAATTTGGGGAACAATTTTGCGAATTGATCCTTCAAAAAATAACAGTGCAAATGGAAAATATGGAATACCTGCAAGCAATCCTTTTGTAAAAAATAAAAATGATTTAGGTGAAATTTATGCTTACGGTTTCAGAAATCCGCAGCGCATTACATGGACGAGTGACGGAAAAATGATTGTGTGCAATATTGGTGATAGCAAAATTGAATCAATTGATGTTGTACAAAAAGGCAATGATTTTGGCTGGCCCATACGTGAAGGAAAATTTGTATTGCATCCTTATGGCGATTTGACTAAAATTTATCCGCTTCCATCAAACGATAGTATGTATAAAATTACTTACCCGGTTGCTGAATATGATCATGATGAAGGCAAAGCAATTTGTGGTGGTTTTGAATATACAGGAAAAGCTATTCCTGCATTAAAAGGAAAATTTTTATTTGGCGATATTTCAACCGGAAGATTGTTTTATATAAATATGAAAGATATACAACAAGGCAAAGAAGCGCCTGTAAAAGAATGGCAGATTTCAATTAATGATTCAATAAAAAACCTTGAACAATTATGCGGCAAAGGCAGAATTGATCTTCGGTTTGGAAGAGATGCCGATGGCGAATTATATATTCTAACAAAAGCTGATGGGAAAGTTTATAAGATTATTGATGCAACACAAAAACCTTAGTTGCTTATACACTTGTATAAAAAAAAGGATCGCGTTCAACGATCCTTTTTTTGTGTTGTAATTATTTTTTACTGGCCACCGCCGCCGCCATTATTATTCATGCGGTTCATCATTTGCGCTCTCATTGCATCTTCATGTGCATGTATTTGTTGTATCTGATCATCTGTTAAACCAGCAGATTTATAACGTGTTTCCATCTCGGTTCTTACCCCTTCCATTTTTGTTTTCTTATCGTCCATACTCGAGGATTGATCCATAAATATCTCGCGCATTTGCGGCTGATATTGCATACGTATTGATATAACTGAGTCTACCATTGGGTCAGCCAATTTCACAGAATCTTTTAAATATGATTTCCATGCTTCCTGCATTTTCATATTTTGTTGTGCATGTAATGTTGTAGTACTAAGTGCTATCATGATGGTGAAGAACAAAACGATTTTTTTCATAATTGAAGTTTTTTAATTGTAAGCAAATTATATGCCTCTCATATAAAAGAATAAAGTTTGCGACGAAACGGAAAAGTTTTAATGGTTTGTTTTACTCTTCGAATCATCGTTATTATTAAATGTATTTCTGAAATTGATGTTAACTAATCTTTTTATTTTATAGCAAAATGATTGAAAGCATAAACCAGCAAAGCAGCAATATGTTTGTTGATTGTTAACATGAAATACTGCGGCCGGTTACAAAAAAAATTCTTTTAAAAAAGACGCTGCTTAACTTCGCAGCATGATGCAGTTTGAACGCAAAAATTTAGATAACGAACAGCTTGTACATTTTTATAAAAGCCTGCTTTTGCCACGCATGATTGAAGAAAAAATGCTGGTATTATTGAGGCAGGGAAGAATTTCAAAATGGTTTAGCGGAATTGGGCAGGAAGCTATTGCTGTTGGCGCAACATTAGCTTTGCAGGATGATGAATGGATAATGCCGCTGCATAGAAATCTTGGTGTTTTTACTACGCGCAAAATGCCGCTGCATAAATTGTTTATGCAATGGCAGGGGAGTGCAGAAGGGTACAGCAAAGGCCGTGAACGCAGCTTTCATTTTGGAAATAAGGAACATCATATCTGCGGAATGATTTCGCATCTTGGTCCGCAATTAGCGATTGCTGACGGCGTTGCATTAGCGCATAAATTAAAAAAAGAAAATAAAATCTCGCTGGCATTTACAGGTGAAGGCGGAACAAGTGAGGGAGATTTTCATGAGGCATTAAATGTTGCCGCAGTTTGGGATTTGCCGGTAATTTTTATTATTGAAAATAATGGTTACGGATTAAGTACACCAATAAATGAACAATATCGCTGTGAGAATTTGGTTGATCGTGCAAAAGGTTATGGAATGGAAGGTGTGCAGCTTGATGGAAATAATATCTTAACTGTTTATGATACTATTAAAGGTGTTCGTGATTATTGCATCAATAATCAAAAGCCATATTTAATAGAATGCAAAACGTTTAGAATGCGTGGCCATGAAGAAGCAAGCGGCACCAAATATGTACCGCAACATTTGTTTGATGAATGGAAAGAAAAAGATCCTGTTATCAAATTCGAAAATTATTTATTGAATGAAAATATTTTAACTGCAGAAGCAATAACATCGATAAAACAGGAAACAAAAACTTATATTGATGAGGAACTCGCAACTGGTTTTGCTGCTCCATCTATTGTTGTAAACACGCAAGTTGAATTGAAAGATGTTTACGCAGAAAAATCTTTAGCTGATAGTTGGGGATCAACAATAAACATAATTGATAATGCAGAACCGGAAACCAGCAATCAGCAACAGTCAACGGAAAAACGTTTCATCAATGCAATAATCGATGGATTAAAGCAAAGCATGGCACAGCATCCAAACTTAATTTTAATGGGCCAGGATATTGCTGAATATGGCGGTGCTTTTAAAATTACAGAAGGCTTTGTTGAAATGTTTGGTAAAGAACGTGTGCGCAATACGCCAATATGCGAAAGTGCAATTGTTGGCGCAGCATTAGGTTTGAGTTTAGAAGGTTATAAAGTTATGATGGAAATGCAGTTTGCAGATTTTGCAAGCGTTGGCTTTAATCAAATTGTAAATAACCTTGCAAAGATTTATTATCGCTGGAATCAAAATGCAGATGTGGTAATACGAATGCCAACCGGCGCAGGTGTTGGCGCTGGTCCGTTTCATTCACAAAGTAATGAAGCGTGGTTTGTACACACGCCTGGTTTAAAAGTTGTTTATCCATCAACACCAATTGATGCGAAAGGTTTATTAATTGCTGCGTTGAATGATCCAAATCCTGTTTTATATTTTGAACATAAAGCTTTATACAGAAGTGTTACCGGCAATGTGCCAGATGAATATTATGAGATAGAAATTGGCAAAGCAAAAGTTGTTCAGTATGGTGATGATATAAGCGTAATAACTTATGGCGCAGGTATACATTGGGCGGTTAACTACGCAAAAGAACACCAGGATATTTCATTAGATATTTTGGATCTCAGAACTTTATTGCCTTTAGATTATGTTGCTATTAAAGCAAGTGTTGAAAGAACAGGTAAAGTTTTGATCTTGCATGAAGACACATTGACCGGGGGAATTGGTGGAGAAATTTCTGCCTGGATAAATGAACATTGTTTTGAAACGTTGGATGCACCGGTTATTCGTTGTGCATCGTTGGATACGCCAATTCCTTTCAATATAGAATTAGAAAAAAATTTTCTAGCAAAATCAAGATTGGACGAAAGTGTTCAAAAGCTGATGAGTTATTAGAATCAATTCAATATCTTAAAAAGCTATAGTGATATTAAAACCCACACTCATTATTTTATTTGTATTAAATTTTTTATTTTCTTTTGCTCAACCAATAAATAAAGCAGCGGCTAATGCTTTCGTCATCACAAGAATGGCTGAAAAATTTCATATACAACCGCGAACTTTAAATGATAGTTTATCAAACGATTTTTTCAACCAGATTTTAAAACAGCTTGACGCTGATAAAATATATTTTAATAAAGATGATATAGCACAATTATCTGTTTATAAATTTCAGCTTGATGACCAGATCAAACAAAAGAAAGATGATTTTCTAAAATTGATAACTGCCATTTATACAAAGCGATTGCAGCAGGCAGATACAATAATTAATAACATCGCGAAGCAACCTTTAAATTTTTCAATTGCCGAAAAGTTTTCTGTAACTGAAGATTCGTCATATCCAGGTGATGTTGCTTCAATGAAGAATAAATTATATAAAAAAATTAAGCTTGAAGTATTAGATGATATGGTTGATTTGAATAATGAGCTTTCTTCTAAAAATTCATCAACACAAAAACAAATGCCTGATAGCACACAAACAGTTTTTCAAAAAAAGGTGCAGTCGGTTTATAAAAGAGATATAACGCGCATTCAGCAATCTCCGGGCGGCATTCAGCAATTTGTTGCAGATGAATATTGCAAAGCGCTTGCTTCGTGTTACGATCCGCACACAGAATTTTTTCCATTAACAGAAAAAGAAAACTTTGAAAGCGAATTAGGCAGTCAGCAATTTCGTTTTGGATTTGCTATAAAAGAAAATGATGGCGGCGGTGTAATTATAAATGATCTTGAACCGGGAAGCCCGGCATACAAATGTGGTTTGTTAAATAAAGGCGATAAGTTTGAAACATTACAATGGCAAGGTCAAAATGCGATTGATGTTTCTGATGCTAACGCAAACGAAATAGGTGAAATTTTATCGCAAAGCAATCACGATAAAATAATTATTACGGTTAAAAAAGAAGATGGCACTTTAAGAACGGTAACATTAATAAAGCAACAGGAAGATGCAGATGATGATACAAAAGTGAAAAGCTTTTTATTGAAAGGAAATAAAACATTTGGTTATATCTCTTTGCCGGCTTTTTATAATAACTGGGAAGATGAAAGCACCGGCAATAATGGTTGCGCCAATGATGTTGCAAAGGAAGTTTTGAAGCTGAAAAAAGATAATATCAGCGGGCTGATTTTAGATCTGCGTTATAATGGCGGTGGCTCTGTACAGGAAGCAGTTGAACTTGCAGGAATTTTTATCGATGCTGGTCCGGTGGCACAAATGAAAAGCCGTACCGAAGAGAAAATGTTTACACTTAAAGATGTAAACCGCGGAACTATTTATGATGGCCCGTTATTGATTTTAGTGAATGGTTACAGTGCCTCTGCATCAGAACTTGTTGCAGGAAGTTTGCAGGATTATAACCGTGCGTTGATTGTTGGTTCTGCAACTTATGGAAAAGCAACCGGGCAAATTGTTTTGCCGCTGGATACATCAATCAACATTAATGAAAACAACAGCGAAAAGAAGGCAGACAATTATTTAAAAGTTACAACAGATAAATTATACAGAATCACTGGTGGTACTGCACAATTTACCGGTGTAAAACCTGATATAGAATTACCTGATTTTTTACAGGCAGATCCGCAAAGAGAAGCAGATGATCATTTTGCATTGTTGCCAACAACAGTTGATGCAAATAAATATTATCAGCCTTATCCAAAACTTCCTGTTGCTTCTTTACAATCAGTGGCAAAACAAGATGGAGATACAATACAATATTTTCATCAATTGCAGCAATACATTAATCAATACAAAATAATAAATGCATCGCATGATGTTTCGCTTAACTGGAAAGATGCTTTGGCAGAAGAAAAAAATGATTCTTTGCCAACTGTTATTGATACAATAAATTTTACCATTGCATATTCTATTAAAAACAATGCATACGATCTTGAAAAATTGAAAGTAGATTCCTCAACAAATGATATTAACGAAGCCTTCATTAAATATTTGTCGCATGATCCTTACATCAAAATAAGTTATGACCTGCTTACAACAATGGCTAAATAAATCTCAACGTTTACCAACTAATTTCAAATCGAATAAAATATTTTTATTTTATTTGCTGCTTAAACTGCTTATCCAAACCAAAAAGCTTAACTGATGAAATTTAATTCAACCTTGCGTTGCCAATGCGTTGCAATGTTTTTTTTCTTAGTAATAATTTCTTTAAGATTGAACGCTCAAAATACAGATACAGATCCAGGCGCTTACATGAATGCTATTACTAAAGCAGAAACAAACATGAACAAATCGTACCTCGTATACATGAGTGCTGTTGCGCACAGTGGCCGCGCAAGAAAAGTGGAAAAATTGCGTCAGCAAACATTGCAAAGCATCCAGGATTGTAAGTATAATATCTCCGATCTTCCTTATTTTAAAGGTGATAATTCATTAAGAAAAAGCAGTATGAATTATGTTGATATATGCTACAAAGTTTTTAATGATGATTACGCGCATCTTGTAAATATGGAAGATATTATTGAACAGTCTTTTGACGAAATGCAATTGTATATTTTGTTACAGGAAAAAACAAATGAGAAAGTTCACGATGCTTCTGATACAATGGACGAAGCACAAAAAGCTTTTGCTGCAAAATATAATATCACACTTACTGATAGTAAAGATGCAGTGTCTGAGAACATGGGAACAATTTCGAAGATCAGCCATTACCGCGATCAACTGTATCTTATCTTTTATAAATGCAACTGGCAGGACGGACAAATTACCGATGCTATCAATGCAAAAAAAATAACAGGTTTAGAGGAAGCAAGAAATGCACTTGATAATTATGCAAAAGAAGGATTGCTGGCGCTGGATAGTTTAAATAATTTCCAGGGAGATCATTCACTTGCACAGGCATGTAAACAAACATTGCAGTTTTATCAGAAACTTGCGGAAGATGAAATGCCGAAGGTTACAGATTTCTTTTTGAAACAGGATAATTTTAATAAGCTGAAAAAAACGACTGATGCAAAACAAGGCAGCTTAAGTAAAGAAGATATTAATACCTATAATAAAGCTGTGAACGATTATAATGCAGCAACTAATCAGTATAACCAGCTTAATTCAAATATTAATAACCAGAGAAGCCAGGTTGTTGGCACCTGGAACAATGCAGACAAACAATTTTTGGATGTTCATACCCCGCACGTTAATTAATAAAATGAGTTTCTAAATATAATTTCTTTTTTATATAAATAGTTTAGATTTAAGGTGTCGAATCTTAATTTGAACACCTCACTAAAACAACTTTATGAGACTACTTACATGTATTGCGGGTATTGCTATAATGGCAGTTGCCTGTAATCAAAAACCTTCTTCTGAAAAAAATTCACCAAGACCAGTGCCCGATGCTTTGGCTGAAAATGTAAAAGGCAAAGTGGCGCAAATTGAAACAAATACCTATCTTGTTGACAGCACTACCGGCGCAAAAGGGAAACTGGAAAGCAAGAGCATAGAAAAATTTGATGACAGCGGCTACACTGTTTACTACAGCAATTTCACATCAAAAGACAGTGCAACTAATGTTACTGATTACACACACGATGCAAACGGTTTTGTAACTGACATTACTACTACTAAAAACGGAAATCCATTATCATCTATGAAAATTATGGTTGATAGTATGGGAAAATATACGGTAGCAACTTTATTTGATTCAACCGGAAAAGAAGATGTTTTTTATGATGATATTACTTCGAACGATTTTGCACAGGTGTTAGGTGCAAAAGGACATCACCCGGATAGCACATTGAAAATGACTTTTACTAATAATTTCGATAGCATTTATTATGTTGGCGGAGAAAGCAAAGACAGTGTTGGAAAGCTTACTTATTCATCCACAATAAAATTGAATGATAAGAAAGATCCGGAGCAAATGGATGAATCATCAGTAGCAAAAGATTCAACTACAAAAACTACAACTACCTATGCTTATAATACCTGGGATAATTCCGGCAACTGGACACAACAAACCGTCACTGAAAATAGCAAACCTAAAAAAATTATAGAACGCATAATTACATATAAGCCATAAAAATTAAATTACTTTTCGTAAACCTGTTGGTTAATTCCAGCAGGTTTTTTTATGCTTTCAACGCAGTAACATCAATACATTGTGTTCATTCAATTCTGTAATTTATATTTGAACGCATAAATAGTTTGCTATGAAAAAAATCTGCCTGCTAATTTTTACTTCAATACTTATTTCAATAGCATTTTCTCAAAACATTTATAAAGAAGATGCAAAAATGAATTCGTTCGTCAGCAACCTGATGAGCAAAATGACATTGGACGAAAAGATCGGGCAATTAAATCTTGTTACACCCGGCGGCGCTGTAACAGGTTCTGTTGTAAGCACAGATGTTGATAGTAAAATTCGTAACGGGCAGGTTGGTGGTTTGTTTGGAATAAACGGGCCAGATCAAATTCGCCAGGCACAGGATATTGCAGTGAAAAATTCACGTCTTCATATTCCATTATTTTTTGGTTTGGATGTAATTCATGGTCACAGAACAATCTTTCCAATTCCGCTTGGCTTATCATGTTCTTGGGATATTCCAATGATTGAACAAAGCGCACATATTGCAGCAACAGAAGCTGCTGCGGATGGATTGAACTGGGTCTATTCGCCAATGGTTGATATTGCCCGTGATCCGCGCTGGGGCCGCATTGCAGAAGGTGCAGGTGAAGATCCTTATCTCGGTTCTAAAATTGCTGCAGCAATGGTGCGCGGTTACCAGGGAAATGATCTTACTGCAAACAATACGGTGATGGCTTGTGTAAAACATTATGCTTTGTATGGCGCTGCAGAAGCCGGCCGGGATTATAATACGGTTGATATGAGCCGCATAAGAATGTATCAATATTATTTGCCGCCGTATAAAGCTGCCGTTGATGCAGGCGTTGGAAGTGTGATGAGTTCTTTTAATGAAGTTGATGGTATTCCTGCAACAGGAAATAAATTTTTATTGACTGATGTTTTGCGAAATCAATGGGGTTTTAAAGGTTTTGTTGTGAGTGATTATACATCGCTAAGTGAAATGATAAATCATGGTGTCGGTGATCTTCAAGCAGTATCAGCACACGCATTGAAAGCAGGCTTGGATATGGATATGGTTGCTGAAGGATTTCTCAATACACTAAAAAAATCTTTGCAGGAAGGCAAGGTTACACAAAAAGAAATTGATGATGCATGCAGAAGAATTCTTGAAGCAAAATATAAAATGGGTTTGTTTGATGATGCTTATCGTCATTGTGATGCGCAGCGTGCTTCAACACAAATTTTCACTGACAGCAATCGTTTAGCTGCGCGAAAATTTGCTGAGCATTCATTTGTGTTATTAAAGAATAACAATAATATTTTGCCTTTAAAAAAATCAGGAACAATTGCACTGATTGGCCCGCTTGCAGACAACCAAAGAAATATGTTAGGCACATGGAATATTCGTGGAGAATACAGTGAAGATATAACCGTGATGCAAGGCATAAAAAATATTGCAGGCAGCGATATAAATGTGTTGTATGCAAAAGGCGCGAACATTAGCGATGATTCAATGACCGTTACCAACATAAATAATTTTGCAAAAGAAATTGATGTTGACAGCCGCACGCCGCAGCAAATGATTGGTGAAGCAGTTGCAACAGCAAATAAAGCAGATGTTGTTGTTGCATGTTTGGGCGAAGCTGCAGATTTTACAGGTGAAGCCAGCAGCATGAGTGATATAAGATTACAGCAGAGTCAAAGGAATTTATTGCAGGCATTACTGGCAACAGGCAAACCAGTTGTTGTTGTTTTGTTTAATGGCAGGCCGATGGTATTGCCATGGGAAGATAAAAATGTAACTGCAATGCTCGATGTTTGGTTCCCGGGAACTGAAGCCGGTAATGCAATCGCAGATGTGTTGTTTGGTAATTATAATCCATCAGGAAAATTAAGTACAACGTTCCCGCAAAATGTTGGACAAATTCCAATTTATTATAATCATAAAAACACTGGCCGTCCATTAAATCCCGGT
>JBDUBY010000400.1:0-11763 GCA_040003735.1 Parafilimonas sp. | reverse complement strand
AAAAAAGTTATCATTGAAGCAGAGCGTGACATTATAAAATATTTCGGCGAACAAAAATATTATCACGGATTTATTAAAGATGAAGATGCAGGCGATTATGTGCGTCTCACCTTCTTATGTGGTTCGCTTGAAGGTTTTGCAAGATGGTTTATGATTTTTGGTGACCATGCAAAAATTATTGAACCGGTTGAATTAAATGATCTTGTTATTTCAATTGCAGAAAATATTTTAAGAAAAATTGAAGAAACACAAATGCTGCTGACATAGGGTTGACACAAGTGAGTTGTTACTTTGAATTATAAAACAAATCAATTATGACATTCATTGAATTTTTCAAAAAACAATTTATTGAAGAAGGCGCTACAACACGAAAAATGCTTTCAAGAGTTCCCGACGATAAATTTGATTATGCGCCACACCCAAAAAGCATGAATATGAAAAGGCTTACTACGCATATTGCAGATTTGCCGGGATGGCTGCACTTTACTTTTAACACAGATGAACTTGATTTTCAAAAACCATATGAGATACCGGATATAAATAACAATAAAGATTTGATGGCTTTTTTTGAGAAACGCTATGCTGAAGGTCTTTCTGCATTAATTCCTGAAAATGAAAAATTACTGGATAAGCCGTGGACTTTAAGAAACGGTGATAAAATTTACAGCACCGATCCTAAAATTGAAATTGTAAAAATGGCAATAAGCCAGCAAATACATCATCGTGCGCAATTAGGTGTTTTTTTAAGACTGCTTGATATTCCAATTCCTGGCAGTTATGGGCCAAGCGCAGATGAAAATACTTTCGCATAATATCAACAAACAAAAAATCATCTTATAACCAGGATGATTTTTTATTTATAAATGTTTTGAAATAGTGTTACAAATAAAGCATTCAATCAATATTAGAAAAATGCATATTGAACATAATTATTCAGTATCATTACAATCTAAATTAAACAACATGCTTAACAAAAAATTCATCTCATCAATTACAGCTATTTGCTTCGTTCTGTTTTTATCTGTTTTGTTCACAGCTTGCTCAAGCAGCACCAACAGTTCCGACAGCAGTGATTCTTCAAGCATGCAGGTTGCACCTGCAGACTCTTCTTCTATGATGGCTGCGCCTATGGATACTTCTATGGCAATGGATACAACTGGAATGGATTCAGCCTCTACACGGCCTGTAAAAAATCCACATAAAAAATAAAACACAGAAGAATGGAAGTTTGATTAACGAACTTCTATTCTTCTATAAATTGACACCATTTTATTCAGTGGTTTTTTCTGCTTCCGCTGCCTCAATTGCTTCTATTTCTTTTTTAGTAAAAACTTTTGCATTGGTTAATCTTTCGATTAGCCAATGCTCTATTTTATGATGTGCCGGTGTTAGTATAGATGCAATAACCACAAAGATCAAAATTTCAAATACAGGTGCGTGATTTGTAAATTTCCCTATCCATGGATTCAGTAATAATAAAATATATTCAAACATCATCAGTAACGATACAATGCCAAAAAATCTTATAATCTTGTAATGCATCTTTATGCGGTTAAGCAAAAGTGTAATTAAAAAAAACAGCACGATAAATATTCCTATCAACAGCATCTGTAATTGTTCATGCCTTTCTTCTTCTGCTTTTATTTTACTTTCTGCAAGTTCATTCTGCCTTAATTGTTCATTGCTTGAAATAATCTGCGATTCTCTTATTTTTTCTTTACTATAAACTGAATCATTTAAAATGCGCAATGCTTCGGAATATTTTAATGCATTCTTTACATCTCCTGTATTTTTAAAATGATCAGTTAAAAAAGCGGCTGCATCTAATTGCCTTGATTCAAAACCACTCTGCTTTGCCAAATCAAAAGAATGGATGGCGAAGTATTCTGCAGAATCATTCATATTGCGTTGCCCGTATAATTTCGCAAGCCCAAGGCTGGCTTCGCAGATCACATCTACATCATCAGATGCCTGGAGATATTTGATGGCCTGCAAATAATTTTGCAAGGCAGAATCAAGGTTATTTTTTTTAAGGTAAATATGCCCGAGCCCAACCATTGATGTTCCTGTATAATCTGTATCGCGCATCTCAATCGCAACATCCAGCGACATATTGTAATAAGTAAATGAAGAATCAATTTCTTCAAGCTTTTCATACACATCGCCTAAATTCAAAAATATAAAATACCGAAGGTCAGTAACATTGTTCTGCCTTACAACAGAGTCAGCTTGTTTATAATAGATTAATGCGTCATTATACTGTTCCTGGAAAACATATAATATTCCAATGTTGATCAAAGCGCTGGCAAGGTCACGCGGGCTGTTCCTGCTTTCTTCTATTTCCAGTTTCTGCAAATAAAATTCAAGTGCTTTTGGGTAATTTCCAATTCTTGTAAAAGCAGTTGCCAACACGCCAAGAGAAAGCGATTCGCCATTTACATATTCTATTTTTTGTGCGAGATACAATGCTCTTTGTGCAAATGCTACGGATGAATCAGGATTGTATAAATTAACAGCTTCGGCCATTTGCCATAACAGTGTAACTTTATTTGTATCCGTCTTTTCGGATGCATATTTCAAATTCAGGCTGTCAAATCTTTGCTTTTGAGCGCCTGCATTTGCAGTGATCATTATCAAAATAAATATCAAAAAATTTCTCATAGCAACTTTGCTTATGTGCGGATATAACTTCTGTTCAAATCTAACTTTTCCCTATAAAACTGAATAATATTTTATAAACAGATTTGGGTTTTTATAAGAATGCTATTTATCATTTAAATAATATATACATTTATATATAATTAATTTGATCCAACATGTATCCAAAACTTCTATTATTTTTCCCTGCTTTTTTATTTTTTAATTGCCTGAGTGCACAAACATTATATAACCTTAAATATACTTTTAAAGGAGAGGATGGTGACGAAAATTATAATGCGCTTATGGTAAGGTATGACGATGGTACCGGCTTTATACGCGTTAATTTTTCCGATGCTAAAACAGGTGCAAAATACCTTGTTGATATGAATATGGAAGAGCAATATGATGTAGATGACAAAACAGGTGTTACAGACAGCAGCTTTCTTTACTTCACAGGTAATGAACCTAAGGTTATTTCAGGAGATACTTCTGAAGGTTATGATGCTGATACATATGTTTTTAAAAAGGAAGCAAATTCTCCATACTATGATCCGCTTGAAGTACAGTCGACCGACGATGATGGTAATATTACCGAAGGTGATTTTACTGATGTAAATCTTATTGATAAAGACGAGCTTACTGAAGATTTTGTGTCTCAATTCTTTTTTAAAGATGAAGACTTTTATAAAAGCCTTTTTGAAACAACAACCAGGCAATTATCAAACACTGATAAAGAAGTAAAGCTTCATTTAATAATTGTAGCCAATACAAACGATCCTGATATTGGAAATACATGTGCGATTGATAAAGACAGAACACTTTCTACTTTTAAAGACCTTGCTGAATTCATGGGCATACAGATAGATGCAAAAACTATTTTCGGTGATGATTATAATATAAAAAATGTAACAGATGCCGTTAATTCATTGCAGGCATCTCCGCGTGATATTGTTGTATTTTACTATTCAGGCCATGGTTTTAGTAAAGAAGATGGTAAACAATATCCTTATCTTGAATTAAGATCAAAACCCTTTCAAAGTTTAGATAATAATTCTTTGAATGTTCAGGATATTTATAATCAACTAACCCAAAAACATGCAAACGTTACGCTTGTATTTAGTGATTGTTGTAACACATTACCAGAAACAGAACCAGCGATCAGCGGCGAAGTTGCACTTACAAGAAGTTCATCTCTTGGCTGGAATTTAAATAATTGCTTACAGCTTTTTATACCACCGGCACCTGTTGCAGTATTAATGACGGCTGCTGCAAAAGGAGAAATGTCTGCAGGCAATATTAGTTATGGAGGATTTTTTACTTACAATTTCAGATCTGCACTAATAAATTATTTAAGCCCGGTATTTTCAATAACAGGTGTTTCATGGCCAAAACTTATCAACGAAGCGCAGGATCAAACTGTAAAAAAAGCATCTAAAACATGGTGCAATCTTCCAAACGGAACAAAGGCTGTATGCGTTCAACATCCAATGTTCAAAATGTTTTAAATTATTTACCTGTTTCATAAAATAAAAATGGCCGGTTTTGCAACCGGCCATTTTTTTAAGTGTATTGTTTAATTCATGCTATTTCTTTTTTAGTGGCATTAATATTATTAAAATTTGGTTCAATCTCCTGGCCGGTTAAATCGAAATAAAGATTTTGCAGCTCATGCAAATACTTTATCGGCTTTAAATTTTTTAAGTTATCACAAAACAGGTTTACACCCGTGTGATCGAGCAGGCATTTAAAAAACTCACATTCAAAAACAGAAGATTCTTTTAGCCATTCAAATTGGGTAAAACCTGAATTCAATAAAATTTCTTCTGTTACATAAATAGGAACAAGTTCATCCGGGTTCAGCCATTTACCATCAATGTGCGCTTGTTTTTTACTAATTTCTGTTACCCGTCTTATCCTGTCTGTCGCATCGTAATAAGTCCGGGCGTCAAAGAAATTACCGATTCTTAATTCTTGCAGCTTCATAATAATGATTTTAGGTGAGTAAAAAAGAACTCTTTAAAATTAGTTTAAATGCATGGGTTGCTTTTCGCAAAAGGGTTTATTTATATCCCATACGTGCACGAATACTTCGGTTGATCTCTGCGATGAATTAGTTGCTCACAATAAGTATGAGTTATAGCTGCCATGAAAAATACTGTACAAGGGAGTGACACAACCGTGATGCCACAAAGAACTAACTGCTGGTTACATAAAAATAAAAAATTGAATTACCGACAAAGGAATCTGAATCATTAATTGGTTCATGAAATTTTCTATCATTGAAATGAAACTGAAATTTCACTTTATAAAAAACAATTCTAATTCAAGCTTCTAAAATCTACCGGAACTAATTTACTCACGCCGGGTTCCTGCATGGTTACACCATAAATTACGTCAACCGTACTCATGGTTGTTTTGTTATGCGTAACAATGATGAACTGAGAGTTGTCGCTGAACTGTTGTATCATGTTGGTGAACTTGCCAACATTTGCATCATCAAGCGGTGCATCCACTTCATCTAAAATACAGAAAGGCGCAGGCTTTATTAAATAAATGGAAAAGAGCAGCGCTGTTGCGGTTAATGTTTTTTCACCGCCGCTTAATTGTGTAATGCTTGATGGTTTTTTGCCTTTAGGTTTAGCAATTACCTCGATGCCGGTTTCTGCAAGATTATCAGGATTTTCGAGGATTAGATCGGCCGTATCTTCTTCAGTAAATAATGCTTTAAATACACGCTGAAAATTTTCGCGCACTTTATTAAATGTATCAAGAAATTGCTGGTTGGCGGTTGCTTCAACTTCTTCAATTGTTTGCAGCAAACTTACTTTGGCGCTAACAAGATCCTGTTTTTGTTCGACGATAAATTCATAGCGTTTTTTCATTTCAACAAAAGCTTCAATAGCAGTTGGATTTACTTCACCAATATTCTCTAAACGTTTGCGCATACGGTCTGATGAAGCCTGTAATTCTTCAGTTGAAGTTGCTGATGTTCGCGGCTCATCTAAAATATCATCAAGATCAATTTTAAACTCTACATGCAAACGTTCACGCATGCCCGCGAGATTAAGTTTTAATTCATTCAGCTTATCTTTTATTTCGATTAGCAACTGATCAACGATTTCCTTGCTTTTTGTTTTATGGCGGAGCTCGCTTTCCTTTTCCTGCAACGCATTGCGATGATTATAATAAGCTGCGTCAGCTTCATTTAATTTCTTTTCGTGCAATTCTTTTGTCTGCAGCAATGCATGCAATGTATCTTCAGTTGATGCTACAACTTTTACGCTTTCTGCAATTTGCATCACCACTTCTTCTGATTGCGTTTTGTTTTGTTCCACCTGCACATGCAGGTCTTTCAACTGCGTTTGCTTGTAAGCAACTTCCTGCTGCAAAGCAGTTAACCTGCTTTGCATACGTGTAAATGCAATGTTTGTTTCATTAAAATTTCCTGAAGCAACACTATATTCTTTTTCTGCAGCTTTATACGCTTCTTCCGCATGTTTTATAGCAGCAGTTGTTGCAGCTAATTCTTCATTAAACGTGGTAAATTCTTTACGCAATACTTCAATAATGTCCTGATCATTTTGCAAACGCGTTTGTATTTCCTGCATTTGTTTTGCTGCGTTTTGCTGCATGTTTTGCAGGTTTTCCATTTTGTTGCGTGCTGCAAAAAGATTGTTGGTTAACTGGTTGATTTCATTTTCAGTTTGTCTGATTAAATTTTCTTTCAATTGCGCATTATAACCAATTACCTCGTTATGTTTTGCCTGGATGTTTGCCTTTAATTCTGTAACAATTTTTTCCTGTGCTGCAATTTCTTCGCGCAGTTTTTGCAGATTTTTTGCGCGGCCAATTCTTTTACCTTCAAACAAACCAACGCTTCCTCCGCTTAATGTGTATTTTCCTTTTACATATTTGCCGGAACGCTCCAAAACAACTGCATCATCATCATTATTATTATTGAGCGCTTCATCATTTTCAGCAATAAAAACATTACCCAATAAATATTCTGCCAGCTTTTTATATTGTTCATCTACTTCAATTACATTCAATGCCTTAATAGTTTGTGCAGGCTGATTGATTTCTGTTTTTATATCAGAAATTTTATCCAGTAATAAGAAATTGGCTTTGCCTTTTTTGCTTTTATCTAAAAGATCAACAGCATGCAAACCTTCTTCAAGATTATTTACGATGTAATAATTTAGATACGGCGCCAACACATTTTCCAGCGCTGTTCTATATTCCTGTTGCACATAAATTATGTCTGAAAGAATTGGCGCCTGCGTATTCCACTGCGCATTTTTATGTAAAAATTTTACGCTTTCCGGATAACCTTCCATTGAATCAACAAGGCTTTTCAGCAAATCATGTTCATTGCGTTTTGCATCAAACTTCCTGTTTTCTTCAGTAAGTTTTGAACGTAAAACTTCAAGCTCACTTTGCGATTGTAATATTTGCTGGCGTGTTAATTCATGTTGCTCTTTTAGCTGTTGCAGTGATTGTTGCTTTTCATCAAGCGCTTTTGCTTTCAACGTTACTTCTTCATCCAATTGCTTAACCTGCAAGTTTCTGTTTTGTTGTTCCTGTTCAACCTGTGTTAAACTGCGCTGAAGATTATGCACGGATGTTTCAGCAACAGCTACTTTTTTTTCAGCATCAAATTGTTTGCGTTGTGTTTGTAAATGTGTGCTGCGCACTTTATCGGTAGAAGCACGCTTTTCATCAAGTGAAACACGTTTGGCTTCTGTTTCTGTTCTGTTGTTTTCTAATGTATCTTTTAATTCAGTTAAAGATTTTTCTTCTTTCTTAAATTGTAGTTCTGTGTATTGAATTGAATCTTCAATATTTTTTAACTGACCATTTGCTCTTTCTAAAAATTCTTTTAGCGATGCATCTTTTTCTTTTAAATAATGCAAGCGTTGGGTTGCGAGATTTTTATCGTTTTCTTTAGCCCTTAATTGCTGAACCAACTCATTAAAATTATGTTGCTGTTCCTGCAAAGCTTTTTCTTCAGTAATAAAATCAGTCCTGTCTTTTTCAAGTGCTGCATCGCCTGTAGCAATCTCAGCTTCCAATGCATGTTTTTTATCTGTTTCTTCTTCGTGCTGTTTATTTAATTCTTTATAAGTAAGATTGAATCCTTCCAAAGCGGCTTTCGCCAATTCAACAGAAATAAGTTTGTATTCCTTTTTTATTTCGTGATATTTCTCTGCTTTTTTTGCCTGGCTTTCTACAACTTTCAGTTGATTTTGTATTTCGAATAAAAGATCTTCAATGCGGTTAAGATCATTTTCGGTTGCATCTAATTTAAGCTTTGCTTCTTTTTTTCTTGTTTTATAGATAGTAATGCCGGCAGCTTGTTCAAGCATACGACGGCGGCTGTTATCTTTATCTTTGATAATATCATCCACCATCCCAAGTTCGATGATGGCATAACTATCATTGCTTATACCTGTATCAAGAAATAAATTATGAATGTCTTTTAAACGACAAATAACATCATTCAAACGATATTCACTTTCGCCATTTTTAAAAAAACGGCGCGTTACAGTAACGATATTAAATTCAGTTGGTAAAAGATTTTTTGTGTTTTCAAACGTGAGGCTCACTTCAGCAAGGCCGCTGGCAGAACGCGTTTTAGAGCCATTGAACACAAGTGCTTCAAGATTTTCGCTGCGTAACTGTGATATTTTTTGTTCGCCAATAACCCAGCGAATTGAGTCAATGATATTGCTTTTGCCGCAACCATTTGGACCGATAATACCTGTGATACCTTCATCAAAATTCAAAATGGTTTTATCAGCAAAACTTTTAAAACCTTTTATTTCGAGCTGCTTCAGTTTCATGAAAATAATTTTACTTACAAAAGATAATCTACAAGAAATTAATACAACCGTGTTGTATGCCGCATATATATACTGCGAACATAACCATAATTACAGAGGAAAGAATTAACGCTTCTGCCAGTGTGGAGAAGTGGTGGAAAGCAAAAAGTAAATAAATAACGTGTTAATAACGCAGCGCTAAAGCTTCACCGACAGAAATTTTTGTATCAACTTTTTTCTTGCTTATGCGTTGAGAATAAACAAGCTGAATTGCAAGCGCAAGTATGATACTAAGGTTATACCAAATTGAAGTATCCCATATATCGCTCACAAAGCAGGCTGCGATCATTAATACCAGGTAACTTGCCGGCGGCGCTGCAATTAATAAATTGCCCGAATCAATGGCCAGCTTATACAATCGGTAGCCCCATTTTAAAGCAAAGAATAAGAAGAACAAGTAAAACAAAAGGCCAACAAGCCCATATTCAACCGCCATTTCAAGATAAGTGTTGTGCATTACTTTATCTTCTGTACCAGCAGGCGCATATTCTGCCACAACAGCCTGTGATGCTGATTCATCTCCGCCTCTTCCAAAAAGCGGGTGTTCTGCTAAAGCCTGTGCGCCAGCCTGCCAATAGTAAACACGATCTCCACCACCTTGGTCAGTCATATAAATGGCTCTTTGTATGGTAGGTGAGTCATAAGATATAACGGCTGTAACTACAATTGCTAAGAATGCCGCCATACTCCATAAAAATATATAGCTCCAGCTTTTACGCCGCATGTTTATATAAAAACCGATAAGTGAGACCAACGCAAAAGATACCAACCCGTTTCTTGATCCCATTTCCATAATACAAACGCCAACGGCAGCGATGCCCATTAAGGCTAAACCTTTTGCAAACCAGCTTGCCTTTTTCATGAAAAATGTTATATAACAATATATAGACATTGCACAAAGCTGGGCGGTAAAACTTCCATGGTGTGCATCACCCAATTGCAAAGTATCGCTATAACCAGCACCACTTTGTGCACGGCCATTAACCAAAAGATTTAGTGCCATTATAATGAGAATAAATGGAACGAAACGTCTTGTTGTTTCAAGTGTTTTCAGGTTTTTCTCAGTAGGATAATTGATAAGCACTCTTAAGTAAAAAATATAAAATATGATTTTAATGCTTTTCATAATCGCATGCAATACCGGCGACCATTTTGCATGAATCATAATAAGCATTTTATAATTTGCCGGGTATTGATAATATACAAAACAGCCCTGAATAACAAAGTATAGAAATATGGCATAAAAGATAACAAACCTGGAAGGTATTAACCTGCTTATTTTATCGTGCGTCAAATCCCAAAAAAGCATAGGTGAAACTGCAGCAAGAATAAGCGTTTCCGAAAAATCGGTTGTCTGCGTGGCACTACTCTGCGTTACTTCAGCAGCCTCAAAAGCACCCTGACAAAGCGCAATCGTAAGTAACATAGGAAATACAAATGAGCGATCGTAAAGACATAATGGAATTGCTATTACAACCATCAGCATTGAGCTTGATTCCATCATGCAATAAAACAACACAGCACTTACAATGCACATGATGGCAAGGAAAGTAACATCTTTTGTTTTTATAAAAGATGTGTCATCTTTCAGCAAAGTATTTGAAACAGGAGAATACATATCTGCTACACTTTATCAGTTCAAAATTATTTAAAAGTTCATTTAATTAAGGTTACAATTGTGTTTCATCTTCTTCATTTGTTGGAACTGCCATCGCAAGTTTCTTCTTTTTATTTCGTTTCTTTTTAAACATCTGTATAAAATCGCCTTGTATATATGCAATATCTTTCCCAAGCAATTTTGGCTTTTTGATGAACAGATACAAAGCTACAGATGCGGCCACAACACATAAAGATATAAATGCAATTATTTCGTCTTTAATAAAATAATGAAAGCCATAATATGCAAGAAAGCAGGGCAATACTCCACAAACTGCTAATATTGCTCCGCTGTAGTATGGTCTGAAAATGAGTTTTTTCCAATCAGCAGGAAATATTCTCTTTCTTACAATAGCGATCATCATTAAATAAGAAATTGTTGTTGAAATAAAAATACCCCATGCAACGCCGTATAACTGCGGCATATTATCTTTTCCGGTTACCGTTGAATGAGCGATAAAAAAGTCTTTTGCTAAGTAACCGAGATAAATTAATACAATAATAATAACTGAGCTTTGAACCTTTCTTATCAGGTTTAATTTTATAAAACCGTGCACACGCATTAGTGTATCGCCCAGGCTTGCGGTTGTGCGTAAAGGAAGATTTAGAAAAAATATTTGAAGTATAGGCACAGCCTCAAGCCATTGTCTTCCAAGCAGTATTAAAACAATTTGTTTACTGAATAATATAAGAAATAAAGTAAGTGGAATTAAACCTGTATTTATAAGCGAAAGTGTTTTTGAAAAAACTCTGAAAGTTCCTTTTTCACCATCATTCTTTTTTACCATTGTGGGCATCATTACACGCTGTACCATATCATACAAAAAGCGCTGTGGTATATTCATGATGCGAAAGCTTCTGTCGAATACACCAAGTACGGCAGATGAAACAAGCTTTCCCACTTCCAGTATTATTCCAAAATTTACTATGTAAGTGTTTAACCGTATAAATGTTAATCCGGTACCATATCCAATTAAATCGTTCCAATGCTTTTTAGTAAATCCAAGTTTTAAAGGTATGGGTGCGTAGTATAAAAGTACCAGCATTTCTGTACCAAAATAAAATATCTGCGACCATACAAGCGACATAAAACCATAACCATTAAATGCCATGATGATACCAAGAATATTTGACAGAAGCAGCATTATACCATCAGCAACAAATATTTTTTTGAAAGCGAACTTGCGTTGCAGTTGAGCAAACGAAGCAGAATACATTGCAGCAAATAAAAAGATGATACTAAAAATGCGCAAGGAAGAAGAAAGCTGTGGTTCATTATAAAATTCTCCTGCCCACGGCGCCAGAAAATATACCGCACCATATATAATAACCGCCAATAAAATACTTGAAAAAAATGCGGCATTAACGTGGCGCTTCTCTATTTCTTTACGCTGTAATAAAGCATCACCCATTCCTCCATCGCCAAGCATGTTACCAAAATTCATAAATGAATTCAGCAACGCGAAAATACCAAGTTCAGATTTAGAAAGCAGGCGCGCCATTACTCCATAATAAGCAAACTGAGAAAATACTTTTACGCTTACATTAAGCATTTGCCACGCACCCGATTGTATAACCTGTTTCT
>JBDUBY010000012.1:0-11780 GCA_040003735.1 Parafilimonas sp. | reverse complement strand
TAGCCGCTGGCACTGCCGATGAACTTAATGTTATATCTGCTGCCTGTATCGTTTGTAATCCAGCCTTATTCGTTTGATTATTTACTACCGTAGTCGCAGCTGAATAGCCAAATACAACGGGGTTTGTTGCACCATTTATTTGTATGGTACGGTTATCTGTTGCGGTATTGGTAAGGCTTACAGCAATAATGTAATAGCCTTCTTCATTTACAGCCATTGCTTTTGAAATGTTTACAGAATAATTATGCGGTCCCGCAAAGTTTGCCGCAACAGAACCAAGATAAGATGCGCCTGAAATAACCGGTGCGGTGGCATTATAGTATATGTAGGCGTAAGTAAGGTCGCTATTGTCGTGCGTACCCGAAAGTGTAAACTTTACATTGTTTACAGTAACGGCAGTAACTGTTACTTTCATATTTACTGCATAAACAATAAGATTCGTACTTCCCTGGTTAATATTTGAGGCAGCAATTGAGGATGTTGTTAACACTGCCTTCGGTGCTGCAAAAGTTTTTCCTGAAAGAATTGTAATAACTAAAACCGGGAGCAAAAAGAGGTAAAATTTATTTCTCATAAGTAAGCTTATTAATAATATCGAAAATAAATTGTAAAAAAAATATTGCAATAAGGAATTACTGAATGGATTGTTTGAATGAGCAAACGGTTTTCACCTGCTATAATCTATCACATAATTGCACTTGTATATACATGGTGAAGAAATATAATTTTGAAAAATGTTTGTGCTTTGCACAGCATCACGACTAATGCGAAAACTATTGCATGAAAACCTTATATGGAAAAGTAAACATTCAGCTTTATTCGGCAACAATAATGAAGGTAGAAAAATATGCAAGAAAAGGAATGTTTACTGATGACAGGTTTCTTCCGCTTACTGCGCATACTTTACATACAGATGTAATTATTAAGCTGAAAGATTCTAATAAAACTTTGCCGTTAAGTGTTCGCGATAAACAATTGCCTTTGCATAACAAACAGGAAGTTGATATTATTAGCGCCAACCAATGCATTGTTGGTTATGTTGATGTAAAACGAGAAGAATATTATTATATAACCAATAACTTTTGCAAAGTAATTGGCTCCAATATTCCGCTGTTTTTTATAACATGGGTAAGTGGAATAGTTGCAGCCGCTTCAACATTAATCTTTATGAAAAATGATCTGAGGCCATTGTTGGCAAGCACACTTTTGTTAGCAACATTTTTACTTTACACCGCTTTTAAACTTACATTAAACAGAAAAATTGAAAATGAAATAGATGAACGTTTGAAAACGTTCTCCATCATTTAATTATGGCTGTACTATTTAAAATTATGATCAACCAACTTCCGGAGTTTGTGCCTCAATAAGTTTTGCTCTTATCTTAGCTTCAATTTCATTTGCAAGACCTTCGTTATCGCCAAGTAATGCTTTTACAGCCTCACGGCCCTGGCCTAATTTATTTCCTTCATAACTAAACCAGCTTCCGCTTTTTTGAACAATGGCCATTTCAACACCCATGTCAATAATTTCGCCAATCTTGCTAATGCCTTCACCAAAAATTAAATCAAACTCTGCATTGCGAAATGGCGGAGCCACTTTATTCTTAACCACTTTTACTTTTACGCGGTTACCAATTGCTTCGTCACCATCTTTTATTTGTGCCATACGGCGAATATCCAATCGTACAGAACAATAAAATTTTAAAGCATTACCACCGGTTGTTGTTTCAGGATTACCGAACATAACTCCAATCTTTTCGCGCAACTGGTTTATGAAAATACATATCGTATTTGTTTTGCTTATGGTTGCCGTAAGCTTGCGCAAAGCCTGGCTCATCAACCTTGCCTGCAACCCCATTTTGCTATCGCCCATTTCACCTTCCAGCTCACCTTTTGGCACAAGCGCCGCAACAGAATCTATCACTACAACATCCAAAGCGCCTGAAAGAATTAAACGGTCTGCAATTTCCAAACCCTGTTCGCCATAATCCGGTTGCGAAATCAAAAGGTTATCAATATCAACACCCAGTTTTTGCGCGTAGCCACTATCAAATGCGTGCTCCGCATCTATTATAGCACATATACCGCCCTTTTTTTGCGCTTCTGCAATTACATGGATTGCAATAGTTGTTTTACCAGATGATTCAGGCCCATAAATTTCAACTACCCTGCCACGTGGTAAACCACCCACACCTAAAGCAATGTCAAGCCCGATTGAACCCGTGGATATAACTTCCATCGTTCTTTCACCGCGCTCATTCATCATCATTACACTGCCTTTGCCAAAATCTTTATCAATCTTTTCAATTGTTAGTTTAAGGGCTTTTAGTTTATCTGAACTCAAATCCTTCTCTTTATCATTTTTCATTTTAATGGGTATTTAAAATTTAAGATTGCAAAGCTAATAAATTTAGTTTTTAAATATAGGAAGTTAGCATAATATACACTTAATTTTTTTAACGGACTTTTTAAGAAGTGCGTGTATCCTTTTGCTTTATCATGCGTCTAATTTTAAACATGGTTTTGTATAACAGCACAGAACAGGTTTATCAGAATAATTAAAATATTGTAAGATGAAAACAAATTCTACACAAGAGGAAATTCTGCTGGTAACAACTAATTCTTTTGCTCAAAGACAATGGTGCAGCAAAGAAAAAGATAGTAATAACAGTATGACGCCGCAGGAACAAATGGAAGAAGTTTGTGCAAGCGGATTGA
The DNA here is from genome assembly GCA_040003735.1 of Parafilimonas sp. Classification (GTDB taxonomy): domain Bacteria; phylum Bacteroidota; class Bacteroidia; order Chitinophagales; family Chitinophagaceae; genus Parafilimonas. The sequence goes on along the minus strand of JBDUBY010000012.1, from coordinate 9,063 downwards.
TATATGAAATTTTACCTGAAGTGTTTAAAATGCCTGAAAATAAAAAGCTTTACTTATGGCAAATGCGGCCGGGTTTTTCTTTTATCCAGTTAGAATATGGTGAGTTTCCTTTAGCAATTGAAAAAGCAACTTCAATAGATCCGCATAATTCACTTTCGTACATGTGTTACAACTAATAGCACACTCAATATATATTCCTATTATTTAAAATCCCGGTGTACATCGGGATTTTTGTTTCAATCTAAAAAATTACAAAGTAATTTCTATGCGTTACAAATAACATTGTACTTTGCTTAAGCAGTTTATAATAAATTGTATAACGATTAATATTCCTGATTACAAACAAGCATTCAAAAATATTTATGCAAACTAACATTGCTTCACCTGGCGTTTCGTCAAACGGGAAAAGTTCTTTATTTGGTGTTTCTTTAACGGCTGCTTTGGCTGGTTTTATTTTTGGTTTTGATACGGTAGTAATTTCTGGAGCTGATAAACCTATCCAGGATTTATGGCATACAACACCATGGATTCATGGAATTTTTGTTATGTCGATGGCTTTGTGGGGAACTGTTGTTGGTGCTTTAGGCGGCGGAATGCCAACCCAAAAATATGGAAGAAAAAAAGTGCTTGTATGGATCGGTATTCTTTTTACTGTTTCCGCTATCGGTTCTGCTTTAGCGCCCAATCTTTATACCTTTTCATTCTTTAGATTTATTGGTGGCTTAGGCATCGGTATTTCTTCTGTTGCTGCGCCCACGTATGTTTCAGAAATTTCAACACCTGCATCAAGAGGCCGGCTGGGTGCTATGTATCAATTTAATATTGTGTTTGCTATTTTGGTTGCGTATATATCAAACTATCTTCTTAAAGGCGTTGGTGGAGCCAACGATTGGAGATGGATGCTTGGTGTAATGGCAATTCCTTCGTTGATTTATTCGGTTCTTGTTTTTGGTATTCCTGAAAGCCCGCGCTGGCTTGTAACAAAAGGCAGGGATGACGAAGCAAAAAAGGTATTATTGAAGTTAGGCATTGCTGATGTTGACAAAGAAATTACGTCTATAAAATCAGGCATACAACATGAAGACGGAGGTTCAAAAAAAGTGGCGTTCTTTAGCAAAAAACACAGAACTATTTTATTTCTTGCTTTTTTTATCGCGTTCTTCAATCAATTTTCAGGCATTAATTTTATTTTATACTACGCACCACGAATTTTAGAAAGAGCAGGACTTGCGGCAAACGATTCTCTTTTAAGTTCCATCACTATTGGCGGCACCAACCTGGTGTTTACGTTTGTTGGTTTATACCTGATTGACAGATTGGGCAGAAAGACTTTATTACTGATCGGTTCTTTTGGTTACATCATCAGCCTTGCTATGGTAGCATGGTGTTTTTACAGCCATGCTGATGCAACCGTTTTAACAACATTTTTAGCGATGTTTATTGCCTCTCATGCTGTTGGCCAGGGCGCCGTGATATGGGTTTTTATTTCAGAAATATTCCCAAATAAAATTCGCGCTTTAGGACAATCCTTCGGCGCAGGAACACATTGGGTTTGCGCTGCAATCATTACATTATTATCTCCTGTATTTATTGATAAAGACAATGGTATTTTGAAAGATAACCCATGGCCAATATTTGCATTCTTTGCTTTTATGATGGTTTTGCAACTTATTTGGGTAATATCAAAAGTGCCTGAAACAAAGGGTAAATCATTAGAACAAATTCAGCAGCAATTAGGACTTGATTAATAATTTTATTTTAAGATTGAGGCCTTCGCTTGCTGTTATTTTTCAAAGTATAATAATCAATAAAATAAATAATCTTAATTGAAAAATTATTATTGTTATCCTGGCTTAATGTGTTGCCAAGGTTTTCAAAATATCTTTTCACTATAATATCACTGTTGTATTGTTCAGCATTTTTCCATGCAATATTTATAAAACTTCCGGGCGCAAATTCCCAGGTATATATCATATCAATATTAAAAAAGTTTACATTTTCATTTACTGAGGGATTATAACCAGGATGTGCTGATAGCGAACCATCTCTTTGTAAAACAAAAAACTCTTTATTATCAACCGTGCTTACATAATATCTTGCTCTGAAAGTAATACCCATTTTATTAGTGAAATTATATTTCGCACCCAAAATATTTTCTATGCTTTTTACATTGCGCTTTGCAAAATTTATATCAGCACTTCCATCAACATAAGTATAACCAACATCATTGAATTTAGGATTATAATCTATGCTTTGTGTAAGCGTTAGTTTGTTATTGAAACGCATAGCATGTGTTAGCATTAAATCCATATTAAACCGATTATAAAAGTTTATGCTCTTATTTGTAGAGAGGTCAACCTGGTAAGTATATTTCTTGCTATCATTACTTTCAAACCAACTTTCTAATTCTATGCTTGCACCCCGCTTAAAAAACCAGCCGGTTGTTCGTGGTTCATAAAAATCATTTTGCCTGAAAGTATATTCGCCAAAAAATCCCATGTACCATAATTTTTTGCTTTGCACATTTGCGTTTACATTAAAACTTGCAGACTGATAAGTATTATTGAGTGACTCAATTTTCTTTGCAAGAAAACTTATATTGTTATTAAAATTCAAATTGATCCTGTTATACCAATCTTTAGGCTTTATCCAATGATATCCCATGTATAAATGATGAATGAAGAAATTATTGTTTGTAAAATAACCCAGATCATTGCTTGTGAATTTATCGTCGGTTCTTTCTTCTGAAAGATTAAAATTGAAATTGCCGCTTGTTTTTTGAAAATGCAACTCATCGTCAAAACCTGTTTGCGTTTTATTATTTGGTAAATAATTATACAGGTTACTTATAGCTAATTTTCCACCGAAATTGTAGGTGTTCTTTTTATTATTCAATTCAAATAAACCAGCGCTCACATTTGCATCATAATCACTGCCACTTCTTAGCACGCTTGTGTTTATAAACGAAACACTGGAATTATTTTTTAAAGTTTGATCTAATACCAGCACATTGTAATTTGTAAGCGGACTTGAAAGAATTCTTCTTTGTTGTTTTGAAGTATTTTCTACGGTTGCATATTCAGCTTGTGTAATAGCATTTAAAAACCCGATACCAAAACCACTTTGCGTTCTTCCTGAAATTTTTGTTGCGTTAATAAGTTTCGATTCCGTTGGATTTTTTATAACCGTTTCATTACTGTCAAGATTATTATACACATCATACATATGCAAAGGCTGGCCGCCAATTCGCCTTGAATAAAATAAATTTCCTTTGCTGAAAAGTTCTGTGCCTTCAGTAAAAAAAGGCCGGTATTCATTATACTTTACTTCAAACGGCGTTAAGTTTAAAACCTGGTTATCACTTTGTACTTGTCCAAAATCCGGTATCAGCGTTGCATCTAAAGTAAATGCCTGGTTTATTCCATATTTTAAATCCATTCCGCCATTAACCTGGTTTGTCCAGTTTTTTTCATCAGCAGAATTGTATGGATAATGATTTACGTAATAAGATAAGTATGGCGAAAACTGCAGGCGCAGCGGCGGCTTAATATTTGAAATGCCTTTCCAAATTCCTTCTTGTGTAAGAAATCCGTTCACGTTTGGATCAATTGGATTCCACGTATTTTGCTGTTCTGTCTTACGTCTTCGTCTTGTAATATTTAGTCCCCAATCCTGCACATCTTTTTTTCCGAAACGAATAGCCGAAAAAGGAATAAACATTTCAAAGCTCCAGCCGCTGTCTGTAATAACTGCTGCGCTTTTCCAAACTGCGTTCCATGTAAAATCTTCTGATTCTGCGTCGAAACTTGGCGGGTTCATTTTCGCATCCCATTGTTCGCCCAAAGGCGTTACAAAATATTCAAAGCCATTAAGTTTATCATTATAAGTATCGAAAATCAACCCGATATAATCGTTTGTTCCAAAGCCATCTCTGCCAACTAATTCCGTTGCAATACTATCTTTTGTTCTTTCATAACAAAATCCACCAAAATAAATGCCTTCATCACTATACATTAAATAGGCTTCTGTTCTGTCAGCATATTCTTCATGCGCACCAACTGTTGGCCTAAACTCAATCATATCAGTCATTACAGCTGCATCTTTCCATGCTGTATCGTTTAAAATGCCATCAATTTTTACAGGTTCTGAAGTACGCTTTGCCGTCAAAACTTTTGGCGCCATAGTTTGTGCGGAACTATGATAACTTTTTAAAAACAGGAGCAGGCATAATGCAGCAGTAAACCTCATAAACAAAAAAATATTTTATAAAACGGGGAAATGAAATATTTGTTACACAGGATTTGGTTCAAAACTCAAAAAGCGCAAGAACTAAATATTGTTAAATTATACAGGTATAAGTTTAAACCGTTTGGAAGGTTCAAACTCCTGTTTCAAATTTTAATACATATCATTCAACCAAAGAAATAGATTTGCGAAGTATTTCTTTCGCAATCGAAAAATATCTGTTTGCAATGGAATTGTTTTATACTCTCTTTTACATTAATTCTTCGCTGTTAATTTTTGTATTGATTTTAAAGACTTATCTGTTTCTTACAAGAAGCCATTTTCACCAATATTCAGATTGGCTTTATTTCAGCAAGCATAATATGTTCAATTCAAAAAGCAGGAAAGTGCTGAAAGCAAAGCAAACGCAGAATACTTTAAGCGTTATACTTTTAATTTTTTTTGTTATTGATTTGAGCTTGCTTTTAATGGCGCATCTTGCATAAAATTTTTATTATTTATGGAAGGCTGGTTTAAATTGTACAGCACAAAAAATTATCTTGAAGCGAACATGATTAAAGGTTTGCTTGAAGAAAATAACATCAAGACTATAATTTTAAATATGCAGGATAGCAGCTATTTGGCTTTTGGAGAATTAGAATTATATGTGCCTGTTTTTTTTAAAGATATTGCGCAGCACCTGCTGAATAATGCTTTATCCAACTGAATTTTTCAATACATTTTAGAAATTAATTCAACTACCTTCTCTCAACATTTGTTTTGTTGAAAAACGTATAAAGTTTCTTCACGTTTACAAAAACGTTCTTCTGTGCTTAACTTTGCGGCCTCTTTTTAGAATAAAAATTACATTATGTCGTCTTTGAAAAGCTCTAAAAGGTCCGATGCTATTCCTATTGCTGTATCGCTTGATACCACATCTTCAGTAGATAAGCTTGAATCGGGTAAGCAACTTGTTGATAAAAGAGTTCTTTATTTAAGCATACAGGCTATTGTAAATGCGATTATTATTGGATGCATCGCAAAAATTTTAGTGTTATTAATCAACCTTATTACAAATATTTCTTTTCATGGCAACGTATCTTTTGCGGCTGCATCTCCGGCCACTAATAATTTAGGTTGGATTGTAATAATCATTCCTGTAATTGGCGGATTGATAGTAGGTGTTATGGCGCGATTTGGTTCTGCAGCAATCAGGGGCCATGGTATACCGGAAGCAATGGAACAGGTATTAACAAATGACAGTAAGATAAAGCCAATCATTACTTTTCTCAAACCAATTTCTGCGGCAATTTCTATTGGTACAGGTGGGCCTTTTGGTGCGGAAGGACCGATTATTTCAACGGGTGGTGCATTAGGTTCGGTGGCCGGCCAGATCATGCATATTACAGCAAGCGAAAGAAAAGTAATGCTAACAGCAGGAGCCACTGCAGGTATGGCTGCTATTTTTGGAACGCCACTTGCCGCGGTTCTGCTCGCTATTGAATTATTATTGTTTGAATTTTCACCACGCTCAATTATTCCCGTAGCATTAGCATGTGTAACTGCTGCCGGAATGCACTTTGCGCTCTTTGGAACAGAGGCTGTTTTTGCAATGCCTGATATTCCTGAACCAACAGCTGGTGCTTTGATAACTTATATTTTATTGGGAGCTTTAATAGGAGTGATTGCCGCATTGGCATCAAAAAGTATTTATTATATAGAAGATGCTTTCGAAAAACTTCCGGTTCATTGGATGTGGTGGCCGGCAATAGGCGCAATAGCTGTAGGTATAGTTGGATATTTTGCACCTTACACATTAGGCGTTGGTTACAATAATATAACAGCATTATTATCAGGAAACCTTACTGTTCAGTTAGTGTTAGGATTATGCTTCTTAAAATTTATTTCATGGGCAATTTCATTAGGCAGCGGCACATCCGGTGGTACCTTAGCGCCGTTATTAACTATCGGTGGTGCCTTTGGAATTGTGTTGGGAATGCTGGTAAAAAATATATTCCCATTCAGCGATATTAATCTGCCTACCTGTGCTTTAATTGGGATGGCTTCTATGTTTGCCGGCGCTTCAAGAGCGTTACTTACATCTATTGTTTTTGCCTTTGAATCTACTATGCAGCCGCATGGCTTACTTCCTTTGCTTGGTGCGTGTATAGCTGCATATTTCGTTTCATTTTTCTTAATGAAACATGGAACAATCATGACAGAAAAAATTAATCGTCGGGGCGTGTTTACACCCAATGCTTACGAAGCAGATATTCTGCAAAGATTAAGCGTGGAATCTGTAATGCAGGAAGATCCCACGGTAGTAAGCGGACATAACACTGTAGGTGAAGTAAAGGAATGGATCAAAGAAGCATCAAACGAAAATTTACCTAAATGTCTTTCTGTAGTTGATGAAGATGAGAACCTGATGGGAATAGTAATATTAAGAACTATTCTCGCAAACGATGATGATGAAATGCTTGTAAAAAAACTGGTAACTGATAAAAATATTTATGTGTACAATAACAGCCAATTAAGTTTTGCGGTTGATGTAATGCACAGGTTTAAAGTAAATTTTCTACCGGTAATTGATAGGAACAACAAGAAAAAAGTTATTGGCGTATTAACTCCTCAGGATGTATTTGCTGCATACCGGAAACGCAATCGCGAAGAAGATATTTATAAAAGAGAAATTTCTTTGCGCCGCAGCGGATATAAACTTTTAATTAAAAGCAAGAATCTTTTAAAAAGCTGAAAAGCCGCTGTATAAAAAATAGCTATTGTTTTGAAATGCTTTAATCAAGAAACATTTCGTTATGCTTATAAAAGTAGGGAATAAGTATAACTATAAATATCGCAAAGATGATATCAATGCCAAACAATAATCCTGTAAACCCTTCATACATAGGTAAGTTGGTGCCAGATTGATTATGAATAGCAACAAAAGCAAGAAGAGCGAAAAGTATTAAGAATAAAAGCCTGAATACAACAACGCCGAATTTTATATATGTGATACATAAATACAATATTACACCCGCAACAACAGCAAGAATAAACGTTCCAAAAATTATAGAAGATATATTAATAAGAGAGGACGGATTATAACTTGTTATTCCCCTGTAAATAATATTAAATATAAGCGCAGTAATAGTACCAAAGAAACCACAAAATACGCCTGCAAGAACTGCTTTTGTAAAAACTGATTTTTCGAAATATACATCTTCCATAATTAAGGCTTTAAATTGTATAACTAAAACAACAATAAAACAAGTGTGCTTTAAGATTAAAAAATTGTAATAATAAGAACTTTAAAATGCAAATATAAAAGTTAATCTACTTTTTTAATCGCTGCTCCCAAATTTTGCAAACGCTCATCAATATGTTGGTAGCCGCGGTATATCTGCTCAATGTCCTGAATGGTGCTCTCTCCTTCGGCACTTAACGCTGTAAAAAGTAAAGAAACACCGGCACGTATATCAGGACTTGCCATGACAACACCACGCAATTTTTGTTTTCGCTCTAAACCAACAACTACTGCACGATGCGGATCACACAAAATAATTTGAGCGCCCATCTCAATTAGTTTATCAACAAAAAACAAACGGCTTTCAAACATTTTTTGATGAATCAGCACGCTGCCTTTTGCATGGATGGCAGTTACCAAAATAATGCTTAAAAGATCCGGTGTAAATCCCGGCCACGGATGATCTGAAATAGTAACGGTACTTCCGTCAAAAAAACGCTGCACTTCATATACTTCCTGTTCGGGAATATGAATATCATCATTCCGAAACTCCATCTGTATGCCGAGCTGTTTAAATTTTTCGGGTATAATTCCAAGATGTTTAATGCCGGCATTTTTAATTGTGATCTCGCTTTGCGTCATCGCCGCAAGCCCAATAAAGCTGCCTACTTCAATCATATCAGGAAGCATCGTATGTTCAGTTCCATGCAATTCATCAACACCCTCAATTGTCAATAAATTACTGCCAACCCCGTTTATTTTTCCTCCCATACTATTCAGCATGCGGCAAAGTTGCTGCAGGTACGGCTCGCATGCGGCATTATAAATTGTTGTTTTGCCTTTCGCCATTACTGCAGCCATCAAAATGTTAGCAGTACCGGTTACAGAAGGTTCATCAAGCAACATATAAGCGCCTTTAAGTTCATCTGCTTTCAGCAAAAATTCATCGTGCTTATCATCATATTCAAACTTGGCACCCAATTTCTCAAACCCTATTATATGTGTATCTAATCTTCTTCTTCCTATTTTATCGCCGCCAGGTTTTGGTATATATGCTTTTTTAAAACGTGCCAACATTGGGCCAGCGATCATAACAGAACCACGCATACGGCTGCTTTTAAGCCTGAAATCTTCTGTAGCAAAATATTCAACATTAACATCATCTGCCTGGAATGTGCAGGTATCTTTTGAAATACGATTAACTTTTACATTAAGTAATGAAAGTAACTCTATCAACAAGTTCACATCCAATATATCCGGAATATTTTTTATAACAACTTGTTCTGCGGTAAGAAGTACCGCAGAAATAATTTCCAGCGATTCATTCTTTGCGCCCTGCGGTATAATTTCGCCCTTTAATTTTTGTCCTCCGCAAACTTTAAATGATGGCATAATGTAGCTTGTTGCGCGAAAGATAATATGAATTAATTTATGAGCACAGCTACTTTCAAGTACAATTTTGCATTTGAATAAAAAACTAAAATAAAGTTGGTTAATTTAAATTAAGGGTTAATTTAGCATCGCTAAAAAAAATGGCCCCTCCGTGGAAACGGAACGGCCTCTAACGATTGCTTGCCATATGAAAAAGTTCTAAT
>JBDUBY010000358.1:0-3493 GCA_040003735.1 Parafilimonas sp. | reverse complement strand
GCATCAGGCGGTAATGCAGTACAACTTGCTATTGATAACAATAATAAACTAATAACCGGTTGTGATATTGCAGAAAATAATAATTACAATATGTTACTGTCAAGATTTTTTCTTGAAGATGCTCCTGATATATTGATGGCTGATGTAAAGAAAACTTCAATCGAAAAACAAGAAAATAATTTTGAAATATTTCCAAATCCTGCTGCTGATAAAATTTCAATTAAAGGATTAACAGGCACAGACAATATACATTTCATCATAAACGATAATACGGGAAATATGATGTTGCAAGGTGTTTTAAATAAATCTATGCAGGTAAATGTAAGCAACTTATCTGCCGGTATATATTACCTGCACATTGCTTATACTGGTAATGATAAAACTATAAAATTTATAAAGCAATAAGTAAAAGCTATGGCAGCACGTACAAATAAAAAAGCAGAATCTAAAGAGGCTGACGCAAAAGTTATAGCCCTGCATGATGATGAAAACGAGATTGATGAAAAGCAAACAACATTACAACAGGCGGCTGAAGCAAAAAAAAATGATGACCTGGAATTGGCGGAGAAACTGTATTTGAAACAGATGAAGCTGAAAGCGTTTAATGCACCTGTTTATACAAGGTTGATGATTCTATACCGAAAACAAAAAAAGTACAAAGAAGAACTTGAAATTATTAATAAAGGATTACAGCATTTTAAGCAACATGATGCCGAAACTACAACGAGAAAAAAAAGCAGCGCTTCTATAAAAAAGCTTAGTAAAAGTTTAAATAAAAGTCTTGGGCTAACTGATAGTAAAGGAAATTTTCTTTATGAGCCTGAGCCAATACCAACATGGCGCAAAAGAAAAATCACCGTTGAAAAAAAGCTTAAGAAATAGCGAAAATCATGATAATAATATCAGACTTTAATCGCGTCAATGTTGCAACACTTCAGGATTTACAAAATTTGGTATGTGGTCATTCTTATAAAATTCAATAATATTTTCAGCCGCTAATCTTGACATTCCATTTCTTGCTTCAACAGTTGCAGAACCAATATGCGGCAACACAGCAACATTTGCCATGTTTAATAAAGGATTGTTTTTATCCATTGGTTCAGGATTGGTTACATCCAGGCCGGCGCCCCAAATGTTACCATCCTTTAATGCCTGTATTAAATCTTCTTCATTATGCACTGCACCTCTTGAGGTGTTTATAAAAATTGAAGTTGGTTTCATTTTATCAAAAGCATTTTTGTTGAAGATGCCTTTTGTTTCAGCGCTTAACACGCTGTGCACAGATAATATATCGCTTTGCGAAAGCAAGTCATTAAAGCTTACAAATTTTGCATTTAGCAATTTTTCTGCTTCCGGAGTTTGCTTGCGGTTGTGATAAATAATGTTCATATCATAAGCGCCTTTGCAACGTTTTGCCATTTCTATTCCAATGCGACCCAAACCAAATATGCCAAGTGTTTTATTTTTTAATTCAATACCAAGATTTGATGTTGGCGTAAAGTTTTTCCATTCGCCTTTCTCAATTTTTTTATGCATAAAAAACATTTTCCTTGACGCTGCTATCATTAATCCAAAAGCAATATCAGCGGTTGCATCAGTTAAAACACCGGGTGTATTCCCAACTGGAATACCAAGCTTTGTTGCTTCTGCAATATTTATATTATCATAACCGACACCAAACTGCGAAATGATTTCAAGATGGCTACACTCATTTAAAAATGCTGCATCAATTTTAGCTGTAAGCGCGCAGAGTAATGCATTACATTGTTTAGCATTTGCAATTAATGTTTTCTGTGGTATTGGCGTATCATTATTCCATGTAATAACATTGAAATCTTCTTTGCGCAACATATCAATTCCAATTGATGGCAAAATGCTGCTTACAAAAACCTTTACCTCATTTAAATTCTTTTTCATAATAAAACATTTACAATGATTGTAAATATAGAATGATGTAATTCAATTTTATTACCGAACAACAAGGAAACACAAAATTGTATTTTTACAATAATTTATTTGTATGAAATCCAAACAGGAAATTATTGAAGACTGGCTGCCGCGATATACGGGAGAGAAGCTGGAAAATTTTGGCAAGTATATTTTACTTACCAATTTTAGTCATTATATAAACATGTTTGCTGACATTTTTAAAACGAAAATAGCTGATGCATCAAAAGCTTTTCAATGTGTAACTGCAGAAAATATTTCTATAATAAATTTTGGAATGGGTTCGCCGCAAGCCGCAACAATTATGGATTTGCTTTCGGCAATAAAACCGCAGGCAGTTTTGTTTTTAGGTAAATGCGGCGGATTAAAAAAACGTAATAAACTCGGTGATTTTATTTTGCCGATTGCAGCAATAAGAGGAGAGGGAACATCAAATGATTATTTTCCATCAGAAGTTCCTGCAATGCCTGCTTTTGCTTTGCAGAAAGCTATTTCAACAACTATTCGCGAATACAAAACAGATTACTGGACAGGAACTGTGTACACAACAAACCGCCGTGTTTGGGAGCATGATGAAGAGTTTAAAAAATATCTTTCGCGCATTCGTGCTTATGCAATTGATATGGAAACTGCAACTATTTTTACCGTTGGATTTTATAACAAAATTCCAACCGGTGCATTGTTGCTGGTGAGCGATCAACCAATGGTTCCTGAAGGAGTGAAAACAACTGCGTCAGATAAAAAAATAACAGAACAATTTGCACAAACGCATTTACAAATTGGTATTGATTCGCTGAAACAACTTATGAATAATAAAGAAACAGTAAGGCATTTGCGGTTCTAATTTATACTGCAATTATTATATAAGCACTTATATAATTTTATACTTGGATTAAATACTATGAATATACGTTACGCTATCTTTCAAGTTCTTTAGATCCATTTCAACAAAAAAGTTTTTTACGCCTCCTGTTTTAGCTGCTGCAAAAAATTCTTTCCAGTCAATAACACCTTGCCCAACCGGAACTTCTTTCTTATCTGTCGTCCAATCTGATAAATGTGAAGAGATAAATCTTCCGGGATATTTTTTAAAATAATCAGCGGCTTTATAACCAAGATTTATTACTTCTGTTTGAAACTGCATTTTAACCAAATCAGGATTAAAAGCTTTCATCAGCGCATCATAAATCAGCTCACCTTCTAACATTGCAAATTCAAATTCATGATTATGAAAACCTGTTTGCATGCCTGCGGCTTTTATTTTTTCTGCAGCTTTATTTAATTTATCTGCTGAAGTAAGGTAATCATTTAAGGTTGCTGTTTTCGGTAACCAGAATGTTGAACATATCATTTGCGATAAACCTATGTCTTTTGCAAACTGAATCGTGTTATCAATTTTATCATCTTCAAATTCGGCAGCACCAAAATGGCAACTTAGACATTGCATTCCGGCATCATTGATCGTCTTACGAATGTCTGATGGTTTCATATCAACCAAAAATCCAAAACCAATGTCTTTATAACCTTGCGGAGAACAAAGTTCTAT
>JBDUBY010000207.1:0-36211 GCA_040003735.1 Parafilimonas sp. | reverse complement strand
GAAAACCTCTTAAACTATAAGGTAATGCTTCAATATCTGTAACGTTAAGCGCATTATTGCTGGCTAATAAAGAATCAAATTGTGTTTGATCTGTTGGCCACGTATCCATTTGCGGATCGTATTCATTGTCTTCAACTGGTCCGAATAAAAATCCTTCGCATTGTTCCCAAATTGTACGCAAAGATTTCCATGAATTTTGCGCCGCTGTAAGATTTGCATCTGTAGCATCGCCATTCAATTCAGTAATTTTTGTATTGAGGTCATTCGCTGCATTTGCAAGTTCTGAATATTGTGAAAGCGCAACATCCTCTGTAAAATCATTCAGAACTGTTTGTTCTGTTGCTGGTAAATTATCCGGCGTACCTGTATCTGCTTTATGACAGCTTGAAAAAAATATTGCTATAATTATTGTTGATAGTTTATTCATGGTTTGTAATTATTAATATGAATATTTAGAATGCTATTATTTACAGATGTTTTAAAATGATGTAATGGTAATTCTGCGGGGCCTTTTCTAACATTGCCTTGCTTATCAAAATCACTTCCATGCAAACTGCAGTGATAGCCTGTTCCCGTTGGTGTTAATTGATTTTCCTGGTGCGTGCATTGCAACAATAAAGCTGTATAAGAATTGTCTGTATTTTTTTGAACAGCCACATCATAAAACCAGCCATTTGGCCGCACGATTTGTAAAACATTTTTATCAAATAAATTCAAAGGCACATCTAAATTGCCGTTGGTAATTGCTGTTTTATAAATTGATGATGAAGGCGAACAACTTTCTAATTGCAATAATGAAAAGCCTGCTGCGCCAAGCAAACAAATTTTACAGGATGATGATATAAAGTTTCTACGTTGCATAATTTTTATTTAGGCTGAAAGTCAGTAAAGTCCGTAAGACTTTCCGACTTGCGGACGTTACGTCTTTCCGACTTTATCAAAATGAGTAACCAATGCCAACATTTAAAAATTGATTATTCTGTTTATACGGCAAAGCATTTGGCGGAGGATTGATTACCAGCGCAGCGTTTTGCGGACCTGTATGCATGATGTGTACATCAGCTTTTATTACAACATTTGGAATTGGCAGATAACTAAAACCTGCAATGATGTGCGTTTGTTTTTCAGTGCCATCATAAATACCTTTTGGTTCAGCGGGTAAACTTGCATTTAAGTCAAGCACTTCACCACGAACAAATGTGATGAACTGCGCAGTTTTTTGCTTTTTGTATAAGAGATCGTACGCTAATTCAATGTAAGCGCCATACATACCACTGCCGATATTTTTTGCATAAGCAACATTTATTTTGTCGGCATCAGGATAAGCAATATAAGTTCCAAGCGCTTTTGAACTGAAACCATTTTTTGCAAACTGAACATCGGCTTCACCTAAATAAACCGGCGTACCAAATGCGCCGTTATCCAAACCCAAACTGTCTGCAGCACGTTGATTTAATCCAACCGTTCCGCCTGCATAACCTGAAACCTGGAATTTAAAGTTGTTGATATTATATTGAACGGCTGCAGTAACAGCAAGATTATTTGCCAGTGCACTGCTTCCTTCCGCACGACCTTCCATAATTCCTGAACCATGCTCAAAATTTGCGCTGTTTAAACCATTTACAATTGCAACATCATAATTCAATGGAAGATTATTTAATGAACCATAAAAGCCAATACCTAATTCGCGCCACGTTGCAGGTATAACAAAAGTTTCAACAAGTGGTCGCTCAACACCATTGAAATTTACAGGTAAATGATTTTCGTTTAAAATGCCAATGCGTGGTACAAATAAACCTGCAACTAAATATTGATTTGGTGAAAGATTGAATTTTAAATACGCCTGCTCCATCGAAATTTCTCCGCTGCCAATTTCGCCTTCTGCAACTTTTGCATTTTCTACTTCAAGTTCAGAGAAAAAAGAAATTTTTTCGTTGAAACGATGGCCAACGAAAAGTACAGCACGCTCTAATGTTGCTGTAGATTGTTGCTTAACAAAATCTCTTTGATAAAAAGCACTTCCGTAACCTGAAATAACTGTTTTGTTTTGATTGCTTCCCGCATTAAAAGAATCTTCATTTGTGAGAACGAGGTTTTGTGCGTTAGTTTTATATGGTGCCTGGCCAAAGACTGTAATGAAAGAAATAAATAAACTTGCGGCCAGGATAAATAATTTTTTCATCTTGCCGCGAAATTAGCAGCACAGTATTCTTAAGGCTTACGATATAAGAAAACGAGTTTACGAAAAGAGAAAACTAAATATAAATCAACCGTTCATTGCGGCTTCATCAACAAAAAAATGCAATTCGCCATTGGTTGGTTTTATAATTTGGGCAGGAAATTTTTCAGGATCATAATCGCCGTGCAATACTTGTTTTAAAGCCTGCGCTTTTGCTTCCCCATTTATAAGAAAAGCAATTTGTTTTGATGCGTTTACAATTGGCGCTGTTAAAGTTATTCTATACATATTTTGCTCTTCAAGCCAAAAAAAAGTGCACCATTTTGTTTTTTCATTAATCACTTCTGTTTCGCCTGGAAACAAAGAAAGCGTATGCACATTATCGCCTAAACCTAACAACACTAAATCAAATGTTGATGTTTCATTTTTATTGAAATAATGCTGCAATACCTCTTCATAAGCATTCGCTGCAGTTTCTGCAGACATATTTTCTGTTTGCATGAAATGAACATGTGCATTATCAACTGCAACGTGATCTAATAAAGTTTGCTGAATCATTTTTGCGTTGCTGCGATCATCATTAAAAGGAACAAAACGTTCATCGCCTATAAATACATTGGCGCGGCTCCAGTCAATTTTATTTTTGTATTCATCGCTTGCAAGAATTTCATATAATTTTTTTGGTGTGTTTCCGCCGGTTAATACAATTGAAAATCGTTCTTTTGTTGCGAGTGTTTTGCAAATGTATTCAACCATCCAGTCAGCAAGATGTTCACTTAATTCATCGTAATTTTTGCAAACGTGTAGTTCCATTTATTAAGTTTAAAAAGTTTGTGTTTATTGTTGAATAATGAATCAACTGTACAAGTGAGTGACACAACCGTGATTAACAAGAATTACTACAGCTGGTCACATAAATTTTACTTACATCTTTAATCAAATACTAATCCAAATCAGGTTCACTAAACTTCTTTATGCGGAAGCGTTATCCAGTTATGGCCATCTCGCGCAATTAAAGCTTCTGCATCTTCTGGTCCCCAACTATCGGGCGCATAATTTGGAAAATCGATTGGCGGTCTTTGCTGCCATGCTTCAATAATCGGCATTACAACTTTCCATGCAGCTTCAACCTGGTCTGCACGCATAAACTGCGCAGGATTTCCTTCCATTACATCAAGCAATAAAGTTTCATAAGCTTCGGGTTCATGATCTTCAGGATAAGCATCTTTATAATTAAAGATCATATCAACAGGATTCAGCGTCATGCTTTGCCCGGGGCGTTTTGCCTGGAATCTTAACCGAATATCCATCTCCGGCTGAATACTTATTGTTAAACGGTTTGGGCGCCATGTTTCAGCAGCTTCTGCAGGAAATGCATAATGCGGCGCGGGTCTGAACTGTATGTTTATAACTGATGTTTTTTGATGCATATATTTTCCGGTACGCACATAAAACGGAATCCGGTGCCAGCGCCAGTTATCAATATAAAATTTTGCAGCAACAAATGTTTCTACGTTTGAATCAGGATTTACTTTTTCTTCCTGGCGATAACCTTTTACTTTTTCACCTTTCATCCAGCCTTCGGTATATTGCCCGCGAACAGCATAATCGCGCACTTCTTCTTTAGTGATTTTTCTGATAGCATTTAATACGGCAACTTTTTTATTACGAATTTCATTCGCTTCAAAATTTACCGGCGGTTCCATTGCAACCATACATAATAGTTGCAGAATATGATTTTGCACCATATCTCTTAATGCCCCGCTTTGTTCATAATAACCGCCGCGTTCTTCAACGCCAACAGTTTCAGCAACGGTTATTTGTACATGATCAATATAGTTGCGATTCCAAATTGGCTCAAACAAGGCATTCGCAAAACGCAATGCCAAAATGTTTTGTACTGTTTCTTTACCAAGGTAATGATCTATACGATAAATCTGATCTTCTGCAAACATTTGCGAAAGCAATTCGTTTAATGCTTTTGCGCTTTGCAGATCATGACCAAATGGTTTTTCAACAACAATACGTGTTGCATGCGTATCACTGCAAAGTTTTACGGAAGCTAATTTTTTTGCAATGTCCGGAACAAGTTGCGGCGCTACAGCCAAATAAAAAATTACCGTTGGATGCAGCTTCCAATCCTTCTCATATTTTTGAACAATGCCTGTTATATTTTTATAAGCAGCTTCATCTTCTGCATCCATTTGTAAATACGAAACGCGATTGGAAAATTCTTTCCATTCACCGTTGCCGTCATCTTTACGCCTGCTAAATTCCTGGATGCCTTCAAACAAATGCTTACGAAATTTATCATCAGAATATTGCGACCTGCCTATACCGATTATTGCAAACTCATCAGGCATCCAGCCATCAATAAATAAATTGTATAAAGCAGGAGCAAGCTTGCGTTGATTAAGATCGCCGCTTCCACCAAAAATAAACATGATTGTTGCAGGCGGTTTTTGGGTAATTTCAGACATTATAAATAATGATTTTATTTAGATTATAACTGTATTATTTTACTTTTTCTCCAGCTTGTTTCGGTTGCGGGTTTTCTGTTTCTGCATGATGTTTTTTTGCATTCACAACATCTTCATTCCACTCAGTATGAAAGACACCTTCTTTATCTATTCGCTGATAAGTATGTGCACCAAAAAAATCTCGCTGCGCCTGTATTAAATTGGTTGGCATTTGTGCCGAACAATATGCATCAAAATAACCAACGGCACTCATTAAACCCGTAACAGGAATTTTGCTTTGCAATGCGATTTTTATTACACTACGTGCATTCTTCTCTGTTTTCTTTATAAGCTTGGCGATGTTTTTATTTAATAGGATGTTTGAAAGCGTTTTATCTTTTTTAAATGCTTTATAAAATATTTCGAGTGATGCAGAACGAATGATGCAACCTCCACGCCAAATTTTTACTACGTCTGCCAGTGGAATATCCATATTTAATTCTGATGAAGCTTTATGCAACATTGATAAACCCTGAGCATAAGAAATGATCATAGAAAAATGTAAAGCATCTTTTATCTTTTTTATATCTGCATCTTTTTTACCCTTTAAATCTTTTGTTTTTGTATGATATAATTCTGCAGCAGCAATACGTTCATCTTTATAGCCTGAAATAGTGCGCATCGCAACGGCTGTATCAATTGTTGGAATTGAAACAGGTAATTCCATTGCATCCTGCGATGTCCATTTACCCGTACCTTTTGAACCCGCTTTATCAGAAATAATATCAACTATACGTTTGCCGGTTTCATCATCTTTTCTTAAAAATATCTCTGACGTTATTTCAACTAAAAAAGATTGCAATTCTTCTTCATTCCATTTTTTAAATACATCACTCAACTCATCATTATTTAAACCCAAACCTCTCTTCAATAAATCATACGATTCACTTATTAATTGCATGATGGCATATTCAATTCCGTTGTGCACCATTTTTACATAATGACCTGCAGCATCTTTACCCATATAAGCAACGCAGGGTTCATTATCCACTTTTGCTGAAACGGCTTCCAGCATTGGCTTTACGCGTTTCCATGCATCAATATCTCCGCCGGGCATAATACTTGGCCCTTTGCGGGCACCTTCTTCACCGCCGCTTACGCCCATCCCCATAAAATGAATGCCTTTTTCTTCAAGATTTTTTTCGCGTACAAGTGTATCTGTATAATGCGAGTTGCCGCCATCAATCACCACATCGTTTGGTTCAAGCAAAGGCAGCAAATTGGCAATTACACTATCAACAGGTTTGCCTGCAGGAACAAGCATCATAATGCGGCGTGGTTTATCTAACTGCGAAACCATTTCTTCCAACGTAATAACACCTTTTACGGTCGTACCTTTTGTTGCTTCTTCTTCTAATTTTTTTGCTTTTGCAGCATCCAGATCAAAGCCAATAACCTTATAACCATTATCAGCCATGTTCAATAAAAAATTACTGCCCATTACGCCAAGTCCAACCATTCCAAAATCATATACTGTTTCCATAAAAATATTTTTCAGGTGCGCAAGTTAATGAATAGTCAATGGTCAACAGTCAATAGTCAACCGTTAAAACATTTTGCTAACTTTGCTGCCAATTTATTTTTAAAATATGAATAGTGTTGTTGAGAATGGCATTAAAACCTTAACTGCAAAAGATTTCGCAACCGACCAGGAAGTGCGCTGGTGCCCGGGTTGCGGCGATTATTCCATTTTAGCACAAGTGCAAAAAGTAATGCCAACGATTGGCGTTCCTAAAGAAGACATTGTAATTATCAGCGGTATTGGTTGCAGCAGTCGGTTTCCATATTATATGAACGTGTATGGTATGCATTCCATTCATGGTCGCGCCACGGCAATTGCAAGCGGTTTAAAAGCAACGCGACCAGAATTAAGCGTGTGGATTGTAACCGGCGATGGTGATTGTTTAAGCATTGGGGGTAATCACACAATACATTTATTGCGCAGAAATTTTGATGTAAATATTTTATTGTTCAATAACCAGATTTATGGTTTAACAAAAGGACAATATTCGCCAACTTCCGAACCAAATAAAGTAACGAAGAGCACACCGTTGGGAAGCATTGATCATCCGTTTAATCCATTGGCTTTGGCTATGGGCGCTGATGCAACATTTATTGCACGCACGATGGATCGTGATCCAAAACATTTGCAGGAAATGCTGCAACGTTCGCATAAACATAAAGGCTCATCATTCTTAGAAATATATCAGAACTGCAATATCTTTAATGATGGCGCTTTTGAAATGTTCACAGAAAAATCAAGCAAGCCTGAAGAAACACTATTTCTTGAACAAGGCAAACCGTTATTGTTTGGTGCAACGAAAAACAAAGGCATTAAGTTAGATGGATTTAAACCGGTTGTTGTTGAGCTTGGCGTAAATGCATCTGTTGATGATATTTGGGTGCATGATGAATTTGATTTTTATAAAGCGCAGATATTAATACGCATGTTTGATGACCCAAAACTTGAACAGCATTTACCGAGACCATTTGGTGTATTTTATGAAACAGAACGCGCCTGTTATGAAGATATTTTAAAATTACAGGTTGAAGAAACCATTGCTGCAAAAGGCGCCGGTGATTTAGATAAACTTTTACGTGGGAGAGAAGTTTGGGAAATTGTATAAAACAAAATTTATGGCTTCATTTTTATTGCAGTTGTATAAAACTTTTTTATAACTGATTATAAAAATAAAACAATTGAAACCGCACAAACTTCAAACGATAATAATATAGTGAAGAAGAACAAGCGTTGCCTTGTAAAAAATCCTTTCAACGAAAACGATAATAAGAAAATAATTCCCGAGACCTCGAAAGCGAACAGGAATTTAAAGAAGCGCAGACCGAAAGAGATTAGGCAATAGTTTATTATTACACATCTGCGATTTTAAAAGGATAAATATGTATTTCTTCCCAAACTTTTGCTGTAAAATAAGGATCAACATGTAGCCATTTCCAAACAGCATTCTCATTTTCTAAATCAAGAATAAGCATAGAGCCGTACATATTTTTCCGGTCATTCAACTTAGCGCCACCAATAATAAAACGTCCCGCTTTTTTTTCTTCGCGCATTCTTTGTAAATGTGTTTCGCGAATGGCAAGCCTGCGATTTAATGCATTTTCATCTTTATAATCTTCTGCAAGAATTAAAAATTGTGGCATGTAAATTCTAATTGAAAATTTTTATCTGGTTAATTACCGGTTATAGATTCTAAAACATTAAATACCTCATCTAACACAACCATATTTGCATTTCTTCCTGTTGCGATCGCACCCAATTCGTTTTCCTTTTTTATCACCTTTGCAGGATATAAACTACACATGCGCAAAGCCTCATCAATATTTATATCGCAATGCTCAACAAAATTTTTTACGCATTTATTCATAGTTAATGCTGAACCGCTTAAGATTCCGTTCGCAGTATACTTATCGCCATCTAATGTATGCTGATAATAACCTTCATGTGTTTCGGTAACGGCATCTGTAATGGCAAATAATCTTTCGCCCATAACTTTTTTTGCAATGCGAATGGCAGGAAAACTTACATGATAACCGTCGGGCACAATACTGCAAAAAACTTTATCATGGTTAAGCACAGCGCCAACAAAACCCGGCGCACGATGCATTAAACCACTCATTGCATTATATAAATGCGTTGCTGTTTTTATGTTGTTGAATGATTGCGTTGCCTGTTCATAAGTTGCATTGCTATGACCAGCAGAAACAACAATATTGTATGAATGAATCAGATTAATTATTTCATCACCTACAACTTCTGGCGCGACAGTAATTATTTTAATTACATCTTTTCCATACTCTAATAATTCTTTTGCCTGCTGAATGGTTGGCGAAAAAATCCATTCAGCATTGTGTGCGCCCCGCTTTTCTTTATTTATCCACGGTCCTTCAACATGTAAGCCTAAAACGCCTTGCCCGCCTGCATTCCAGTAATCTTTTACTGCGTCAATACACTTGAAAATTGTTTCATAAGTATTAGTGCTAACAGTAGGCATACAATGCGATGCGCCGCCTGCTTTGCTATAATCATAAATTGCTTTTACACTTTCTGCATCAGGATAAGCAGTTAATAATCTTTTATGCGCACCATACAATTGCAGATCAATAAATGCCGGCGCTATCAATGCATTTTTATAATCAACAACTTCAGCGTTTGCATCTATTTTATTTGATGGAATGATCTCGGTAATAACATCATCTTTTACAACAACTGAATATTGCAGCAGCATTTCATAACCGGTAAAAATTCTTTCTGCTAAATATATTTTTGTGTTATTCATTTATTTTAATCTTTAAATGTGGCTAAAGTCATAAGCGATAGAATTTTTTATATTCCCTTGACTAAAGTCAAGGGCTATTTAAAATCAACTTGTAATTGTAAATCTGTCGGCATCTTTCCAAAATGGAAATCTTTTTCGAACATCTTCAAGATGCTGTTTGTTTAATTCAATTGTAAAAATATCTTCCTCATCTTTTTTATGATATAAAATTTCGCCAAGCGGATCAACCACCATGCTGTCACCTGCATGATAAACATTGTTTCCATCATCGCCCACACGGTTCACTCCAATAACATAACATTGATTTTCGATTGCTCTTGCCTGCAATAAAGTTTTCCATGCAAGTGAACGGCGTTCAGGCCAGTTTGCAACATAGATCAATACATCATATTCAAGCGCGTTCCCATTATTTGTATACAAAGAAGCAGATTGTCTTGCCCAAACGGGGAAACGTAAATCATAACAAACCTGCAGGTTTAATTTCCAACCTTTTACCGATGCAATTAATCTTTTATTTCCGGCGCTGTAATGATTGTTTTCATCACCATAAGCAAACAAATGACGCTTATCATAATAACCAAAATCACCATTTGGAAGCATCCATATTAAACGATTAAAATATTCATCATCGTCATTCATCATCAAACTTCCTGTAAGAATTATTTTTTTTGATGAAGCTATTTTTTTCATCCACTGAATTGTTTCCCCATCCATCGTTTCAGCGAATTTTTCCGGTTGCATACTAAAACCTGTTGAAAACATTTCAGGCAAAATAATTATCTCAGTTTTTTCTTTTATAGAATTAATTTTTTCTTCAAGCATTTGCCTGTTTGCAACTGCATCCTGCCAAAATAATTTTGTTTGAATTAATGTACAAGTAAGTGTTGACATCATCTTTCCAATTTTTTTTGCTCATTCAAAAATTGCCTTGCTAATTCCAAATCTTCCGGCATATCAATTCCAATACTTATATGATTTGTAAGCACCATTTTTATTTTAATTCCGTTTTCAAGATAACGCAACTGTTCTAATTTTTCAATCTTCTCTAAATTGCTTTGTTCCCATTTTGTAAACTGCAGCAAAGCAATTTTGCGATAAGCATATATTCCAATATGCCTGTAATATTTCGCAACTGTTTCTTTATCTCTTGCAAAAGGAATTACCGACCGGCTGAACAATAATGCATCATTTTTTTTATCAACAACAACTTTTACATAGTTAGGATTTTCAACATCAGGTTTCTCAAAAATCTCGTGCATTAAACTTGCAACCATCACCTCATCTTTATCAAAAACATTTAGCAAACGTTGTAGTTCGTCGGCATCAACAAAAGGTTCATCACCTTGTATATTCAGCACTATATCGCAATCAATATTTTCAATCGCTTCTGCAATGCGATCGCTTCCGCTTTCATGTACATGTTTGCTCATAATTACATTCGCATCTTTCATTTCATTATAAATAATTTCACTGTCAGTAACTACAATTACATCATCAAACAAACCTGTTGCAACGGTATTTTCATAAGTGGTTTTTATCACCGTTTTATCGCCGAGCATTTGCATCAGCTTAGCCGGAAATCTTGTTGATGCATAGCGGGCAGGTATAACTGCAATCTTTATCATTTGTGCAATTTCGTTTAAAATTTTTAGTGATTATTTTTTATGATACAAGCTGCAATATTTCATAGCATCACGGTTGTGTCACTCACTTGTGCTGCATTAATTCTATTCAGCAAAGCTTTAAAATTTTTAACTTCATTCACAAAATATCACATGAAAAAATTTTTATTTTCTTTTTTGCTGTTCACTTGCTTTTATGCTCACGCTCAAAAAACAGATGCAAAACTTCAGCAACAGATAACTGATCTTACTAAAAATTTTCATGGCGATATTGGTGTGTATATACACGATTTAAAACGCAATAAAATTGTAGCTATTAATGCAGATACAATTTTTCCAACAGCAAGCGTTGTAAAAATTTCCATTCTTATTGGAATCATGGATAAAATTCAAAAAGGCGAATTGAATTATCATCAGCGTTTAACTTATACCGATTCATTATTTTATAACGAAGGCGATGATATTCTTTCAAAATTTAAAGACAGCAGCACAATTGAATTAAGTAAAGTAATGATGCTGATGCTTACCATTAGTGATAATTGCGCAAGCCTTTGGATGCAGGGTTTAGCTGGCGGCGGTTTAAGAATAAATGCAATTCTTGATAGCCTTGGCTATGTTTTTACAAGAGTGAACAGCCGCACACCGGGAAGAGAAAATAATCGTAATGAATATGGTTGGGGACAAACTACGCCGCGTGAAATTGCAAATATTATGGAACGCATTGTTGATGGCGAAATGATAAGTAAAGAATCCAGTGCAAAAATGTTGCGATTATTGGGAAGGCAATATTGGGATGAAGAAGCAATGAGTTCAATTCCGGCAGGTGTTTTTATTGCAGATAAAAATGGCGCTGTTGATGAAAGCCGTAATGAAATTATGTATGTAAATGGCAAAGGTGATCCTTATATATTTTCTGTTTTTACAAAAAATAATGCAGATACAAGCTGGCAGAGCAACAACGAAGCATGGATGCTGACAAGAAAACTATCAGCATTGGTTTGGAAACATTTCAATCCAAAAGATAAACATCTTGTGTATTAATTTCTAAAATAAAAAACCTGCCTTTTTCAAGACAGGTTTCTAATGATTAATATTAAAATATTTAATTTTTCCTATTGCGTCCGCCTTCGCCTTGCGGTTGCCTGTTAACAGGTTGTTGCCTTTGCGGTTGATTAAATTGTTGTTTTTGTTGTTGATTAAATTCCTGTTTGTTATTAGGCTGATTATTCCTTTCCTGATTATTAAATTGATTATTTCTTTCCTGTCTTTGTTGATTCATCGGCGGATTATTATTTGGCCTTGTTTGTTGATTAGAACGTCCTCTGTTATTATCCGTTTGCTGCGGCTGTTGCGGAGGATTATTCCTGGTTCTGTTTTGATCAGGAACAGGCTGATTATTTCTCTGCTGATTGTTTTTCTGAACATTATCAGGTTGCTGCTGTTGCGGTGGATTATTTTGCCTTTTTTGTTGTTGCTGCTGCTGCTGATTTTTTATTCTGTCTCTTGGATCAGGAGCATTGTTATTATTATTATTATTTTGCTGAGTCATATCCTGAGGTTTGGGATTGTTATTCCTATTATCCTGGTTCTGCCTCTGCTGATTATTATTATTTTGATTCTGATTCTGATTGTTGCGTGAAGTATTGTTGTTATTATACTGTTGCTTGTTTTGTAGCTGCTCTTTAGCTTTTGCTTTTACACCCGGTCTGTACATTTGGATAGTGTTGTTCTTATTAACAACTGTATTACCAGGTTTTGAAGCATTAACAACACGAACGGCATTTACGCGTCTTCCTGTAAAATGTTCAACATCTGTACGGTTAGGGCCTGCAACAAATCTCCTGTTATTATAAACAGTAGTATTATTTATAATAGTTGTGTTACGAATGATTGTTACGTTATGCGTTGGGCGTACATAATACCTGTTGATATTATTATAACCCATGTAACGGCAAGGAGCAAATACCCAACGGTTATATGGAATTCCAATTCCTATGTTAACTCCAAATCCCATTCCCGGACCTAAAGGAGACCATCCATAATATCCGCCACCAGTTCTCCAGGTTACCCAGGCTGGTCCCCATTCATAACCAGGAATCCACATCCATCCATAAAAAGGATCGTAAGTCCAGCGGC
The DNA here is from genome assembly GCA_040003735.1 of Parafilimonas sp. Classification (GTDB taxonomy): domain Bacteria; phylum Bacteroidota; class Bacteroidia; order Chitinophagales; family Chitinophagaceae; genus Parafilimonas. The sequence continues at coordinate 23,457 of JBDUBY010000207.1, read as the reverse complement.
CATAATGGAAAGGTGCCCAACCCCAGTTATATTGAGATGCCCACGTCCATCCATAAGATGAATATACCCAATGTCCGCCTGTAGAATAAGGTACAAAACCATGACTGCGTGGAATCCAAACACGGCCATAGGATTGGTAATCCATCCAGGTGCCATAAGGAGATAATGCATCATTAAATGTATTAATGTTTACATCAGAAGGATCTACATCATAATTCTCGGGGTTATCATCGTAATTATTATTGTTATCACTATATTGATCATCCTGATTATTACCATTATTGTCCTGGTTATAATCCTGGTTTTGATTGTTATTATCCTGATTATTATAAGTGTTATTGTTAGCACCATTATCTTCGTAATAACCATCGTTTTGCGCTGACGCATAACGTGGAGAGCTGCATGAAGCAGCAACTACCAGTATCACCAGCGGGTAAGCAATTTTTTTTATAATCTCTTTCATATTTGTTGTGTTGAATGTTTAAATTATTTCAAGTCCCGTTCCAAAAACGAACACTTGTTATGTTTTATGCTATTATTGACAGAAATTGATAATTCAGGTTTAATGTTGAAGTAATTTTGAAGTTACTATTATTACATCTTTAAAAAAAACTTTTATGCCATCTTTTGATATTGCCAGCAAGGTTGACTTACAAACTTTGGATAACGCAGTAAACACTGCCAAAAAAGAAATTGTTAACAGGTTTGATTTCAGAGCTTCGCACGTTGAAATTAATCTTAATAAAAAAGAATATCAATTAACACTAGAAGTAGATAGCGATATGAAGATGAAGCAGGTAATTGATGCACTTATCAGCCGCGCAGTAAAACAGGGAATTGATCCGAATGCATTTGATTTTTCGAAAGACGCTTATCAAAGCGGCAAACTTTTGAAAAAAGAAGTTTCTGTATCCAACGGATTAAAACAAGATGATGCAAAAAAAATAGTGAAGCTGATAAAAGACAGTGGCTTAAAAGTGCAGGCACAAATAATGGATGATATGGTACGTGTTACTGCTAAAAAAATTGATGATTTACAAAGCGTAATTGCAGCATGCAAACAAGCAGATTTAAATTTGCCTTTACAGTTTCTTAATATGAAATCGTAGCGTTCAAATTTGAAATTTGAATTAAGGAATTTGTGAAATTATAAAACGCTTAAACATTGAAACTGAAGCCGGGAAACGATATGCTGTTGCAGTGAGTGACACAACCGTGATGAGTTAACTTGTTTGGCTGATAACAAATTTATTCATCAGAAAGCTTAAGGCTTTGTTGATAAACTTAATTCCGTTACCTTCGCGCTCCAAATTTTAATTTCCCACAAGGCTCAACAAGAGTCCCGACAGTTCGGGAACGCCAGCAGGGAGTAATCTTAACAAGATTATAATGCCTAAAGTAAAAACAAACTCAAGCGCAAAAAAGCGCTTTAAAGTTACCGGCACAGGTGAAATAACTTACCAAAAAGCCTTTAAACGCCACATTCTTACAAAAAAATCTACTAAACGTAAACGCGGATTGCGCCATTCAGGTGTTGTTGATCCAACGAACAAAAATTTTGTATTGCGTCTTTTACGTTTAAAAGGCTAATCAATTTAATCATCTTATAAAATAATTATATGCCACGTTCAGTAAATGCAGTTGCATCAAGGGCAAGAAGAAAAAGAATTTTAAAGCAAGCCAAAGGCTTTTACGGTAAGCGTAAGAATGTTTATACAGTTGCAAAAAATATTGTAGAAAAAGGAATGACCTACAGCTATGTTGGTCGTAAACTTAAAAAGCGCGAATATCGCCAGCTTTGGATTGCACGTATTAATGCTGCTGTGCGCGAAGAAGGATTAACGTACAGCGAGTTTATTCACAAGCTTAACGAGAAAGGAATTGAATTGAATAGAAAAATTCTTGCTGACCTTGCGATGAATGAGCCAGAAAGCTTTAAAGCTTTGTTAGCTTCGGTTAAATAAAATCAGTATGAAAAAAAATTAACCCCGCAATTGCGGGGTTTTTTATTTGTTGCTTATCGCAAACAATTATTTTTGTAATCATTTCCTAAAATTCTTTATGCATTTATAACTAAGAATGACAAATACATACACCTCACTGGTAAAGCAAACCTTTCACTTTCCCCAGGAAGATTTTGATCTTAACGATGACGGCTATCTTAAATTTAACGGAGTTGATATTAAAGCCTTAATTGATAAATATGGAACACCATTAAAACTTAGCTACCTGCCTAAGATTGGAATGCAAATTAATAAAGCAAAAGCGATGTTTGCTGCTGCTTTTAAAAAGCACAAGTATGAAGGCAATTATAACTATTGTTATTGCACGAAGAGTTCTCATTTTTCTTTTATAGTAGAAGAAGCTTTAAAGTACAATATCCATCTTGAAACTTCTTATGCTTACGATATTGAGATTATTAACCAGCTGTATAAAAGAAAGAAAATAAACAAGGATATTTTTATTATCTGCAATGGGTTTAAGCAAAAATCTTACACATCAAGAATTGCAAGACTAATTAATACAGGTTTTTCAAATGTTATACCTGTATTGGATAATAAAGATGAATTGAAAATGTATAAGCGCAGCGTAAAGCAACCTTTTAAATTAGGTATTCGCGTTGCGGCTGAAGAAGAACCGACGTTTCCATTCTATACTTCAAGGCTTGGTATAAGGCCAAAAGATATATTGGAATTTTATGTAGATGAGATTGAAGGTTATGAAGATAAATTTCAGCTTAAAATGCTTCATATCTTTTTAAATAAAGGCATTAAAGATGATATTTATTATTGGAGTGAATTAAACAAAATCATCAATCTCTATTGCCAGCTAAAAAAGATTTGCCCTGAGTTGGATTCTATAAATATTGGCGGTGGATTTCCCATAAAGCATTCGCTGGGTTTTGAATATGATTACCAATTCATGATCAATGAAATTGTTGGTAATATTAAAAAAGCCTGCAAAAAAGCAAAAGTTCCAATGCCTAATATTTTTACTGAATTCGGAAGTTATACTGTTGGCGAAAGCATGGCACATATTTATAGTGTGATAGGACAAAAAACGCAAAACGACCGTGAAAGATGGTATATGATTGACTCATCTTTTATAACAACTTTACCTGATACCTGGGGCATTGGAGAGAAATTCTTAATGCTTCCTATAAATAAATGGGAGAATGAATATCAGCGTGTGGTACTCGGTGGAATGACATGCGACAGTCATGATTATTACGATTCAGAAGAACATATTAACGAAGTATTTCTGCCCAAGGTTTCCAATGAAAGTAATAGCGCTGACGCTGCTAATGCAGAACCATTGTTTGTTGGCTTTTTTCATACCGGCGCTTACCAGGATCAAATAAGTGGTTATGGCGGAATAAAGCATTGCCTTATTCCATCTCCTAAACATGTAATTATAGGCTACGACAAAAATGGAAAATTAACAGATTGGCTTCACGCAAAAGAACAATCGGCACAAAGCATGCTTAAGATTCTTGGTTATTTGTAATTGCATTAAACCTGCGGTTACATTTTGTATCACATCATTAAATTTACTATGATGAAAAAAATATTTTCTTTAATGCTGATTGCATCAGCCTTCTTTTGTGTTTCAGCTTCTGCTCAAAAAATGAGTGGTAAAGCGGGAATGGAAAAACAAACTTTAATCGATTCATTTAAGCTATCATCTGCGGCGGCCGATTCTGTTGTTTCTATTCGCGAACAATCTATGAGTCAAATAAAATCAATCAGAGACGATAAATCGCTTACTGATGAAAATCAGAAGAAAGAAAAAATGAAGACCGTTAAACAAGATATGAAAATGCGTTTGAAAAAATATTTAACTGATGATCAAATGGCGAAAATGCAGCAAATGCAAATGTCAAATAGAAAAAATAAAGGCGATCAATAGTACTGACAGGTATTAAAATCTTTCTGTTATTTATAAGCAATTATTTATTATAGCAGGCGTAATAAGCGCCTGCTATTTATTTATAAAAGCTACATAAGTTGCTTTATTTTTCAGTAATTATACTTTAAGCTAAGTTCAATCTGTTAAGCTGCGATAAATAAATCAAAGAAGTGCAAACTATTGGCTGTGTGATGATATTGAGTGAAGCCAATTCTCTTTTTGCTCCTTTGCAAGGTGCGAAATTCATATCGCACTAAGAGAACAAAAACAACACGGTTCAAATAAACTGTTTCAAAAATTTGAACGGTTTATAATTTTCAAAAAAACTTTCTACCTGTTTATTATTAATTGCTTTGTTTGCCTGTTACCTTTTTCATCAATAGCAGTAATTAAATACGTTCCGTTGGCATAATCGTTTATGTTTATTTGTTGCTGCATTAATTTAGCTGAGGAAGTCTGTAGTTTTATTTGTTGCAATATCTGTCCACTGTTGTTGCTTAATTGTATTAATATATTTCCTTCATATCCTGAAAGCAATATTTGTATTTTATCTTTTGCAGGATTAGGAGATAAGTTAACTGATGTTGTTTTAGTGGTTGCCTGTAATGCCATGTTTGCTGAAGCACCATCATCATTTAATATAGTGAAAACTCCAGCGCTATCTGCAATGCTTGCATTTACAGAGTTGTTTAAAACCACTTTAAATGTTTCATCAGCTTCTAATGTTTTATCACCGATAATACGTATTGGCAGCAAGATTTTTTTAATGTTTGGAGGAAAAGCAAGCTTTCCTGATTGCGCTATATAATCACTGCCTGCAATAGCAGTAATGTTTTGTGTGTGGTAATGAACGAGAATTGTTGAATTATGCGATTTTACATTAAGCACTACAGGAACCTGTAAAATTTTCTTACCATCATTGCCTTCAGTAATTGATTTATTATTAATAGATATTTGAATAGCAGCATTATCAGGCAACTCTGTGAAGGATGTATATTCTGGTCCGCTGCCATTATTCCCGGTAAAATCACTAAGCTTGGTATAAGTGGAAGTAGTTATATCATAAGAAAAAGCAACACCAGCATTATTACTTCCGCCAAAATTTGTCATCCCATATAATTTATCATCCGAAGCCTGCATTAAGCTTCCAAGTGGAGTAGAGCCATTAGCTCCATTAAAATCTAAAAGTTTTGTATAAAATAAAGTAACGGGATCAAATGAAAATACAACACCTTTATTATTCACTCCTCCTAATTCTGTCATTCCATACAATTTGCCATCTGAAGCTTGTATTAAACTTCCAAAAGGATAAGAGCCATCATCACTAAAATCAAACAACTTTTTATAAGCTGAAGTAACAGGATTAAATGAAAAAATGACACCTGCGTTATTGCTTCCGCCACTCTCCGTCATTCCATATAATTTTCCATCGGCAGCTTGCACAAGAGTGCCACGGGCTTCACTTCCATTTACATCATTAAAATTTGCTAATGTTTTATAAACTGAAGTTTCAGGGTTGAACGAAAAAATAGTGTTGAATGTAGTACCATATAATTTCCCATCAGAAGCTTGTATAAAACCTGAGCCATTAGAAGATGCAGTACTGGGAAAATCAAACAATTTTGTATAAATAGCAGCAGCAGTGTCGTATGAAAAAATAACACCGACATACTTAGCACCTCCATAATTTGTCATGCCATATAATTTTCCATTATTGGCTAATAAAAGCCTGCCTGTGGGTTTACCTCCATTTGTGAGGTCAAAGGCTTTAAGTTTGTTATAAACAGAAGTACTTGCATCATAAGAAAAAATTGTTCCGTTACCATAAATTCCACCATCATACGTCATGCCATATAATTTCGTTTTCTGGTTTGTTATAAGTGAACCATAAGAAGAATTGCCGATAGAATTTGTAGCAAAATCATGCAGCTTTACGTATGCTGAAGTATTAATATCATAAGAAAAAATAACGCCATTATCTTTTACTCCACCGTCTGTTGTTACCGCATATAATTTTTTATCGGAAGCCTGCATAAAACTTCCTTCAGGCTCCCGTCCGTTAATGTTGTCAAAATCTCTAAGCTCTGTATAAAGCGAATTAACAGGATTGAAAGAAAAAATAACGCCAAGACGTGTAGTGCCTCCACCTGCCATACCATATAATTTTCCATCTGATGCTTGAAAAAGATCACCAAAGGGCAAACCTCCATTTACACGATCAAAATCTTTAAGCTTTGAATAAAGTTTTGTAACAGGATCAAAAGAAAAAATAACACCATAATTATTACTGCCACCGTCATACGCCATTCCGTACAGTTTATTATCAGTTGCCTGCATTAAACTGCCTTCAGGAAAATCGCCATTAATTCCATTAAAGGCAAACAATTTTGTATAAGCCAAAGTAACAGGATCGAAAGAAAAAATAACACCATGATTGCCGGCACCTCCAAAAGATGTCATGCCATACAATATTCCATCTGCAGTTTGCACAAGACTGCCTTCAGGATTAGCTCCATCTTTAGAATCGAATTCCTTTAAGTTAGTATAAGCAGAAGTAACAGGATCATAAGAAAAGATAACACCATAATTATTACTTCCGCCTTTATTTGCCATGCCATATAATTTTCCATCTGCAGCTTGTATAAGGCTTCCATACGGATGTTTTCCATCTGCTTGTTTAAAGTCTTTTAGTTTTGTATAAGTTGAAGTTGATAAATCATAAGAAAAGATAACACCATCACCTTTGCTTCCGCCCCAGGCTGTCATGCCATATAATTTTCCATCTTTAGCCTGCATAAGACTACCACGCGGTTCAGAAGCATCTGTAACGCTAAAATCTAAAAGCGTTTTATAAGATGAATCAACAGGATTGAATGAGAAAATTACGCCGCTGCGCGATTGCCCGCCAAATTGAGTCATGCCATACAATTTTCCGTCTGTGGCTTGTGTTAATTTCAATTGTCCCGGAGTCTCGCCATCTTTTGCATTAAAGCTAAAGTCAGCGTTTAAAGTGTTGGTTGCAGTAATTAATTTACAAATTGCGCCACCATTGTTTATGCCTCCAAAAGATGTAGTTCCATATAATACCTGTGCTTTAAGTATGTTAGCAACTATAATGAAACCAAGTGTAAAAATTATTTTTTTCATAGATTGAAATTAACGGATAACAAATTTATTGATGAATGCTACTATAATCTTCTCTTAATATCATTTATTCATTATCCACTCTTTAAAATCATCAAACGAAGCATTCATTGTAATACTTTGTTTTTCCTGGTTGAATAAATATTGAATGCTTTCAGGTACTTCAATTTTTTTTCCTGTTGATTGCTCAACAGTTTCAGGAAATTTTACAGGATGGGCAGTTTCTAAAAATATTCCTTTCAAACTTTTGGAAAGTTTTAAACTTTCCAAAAGTTTAATCAATGCATAATAAGCAACAGCGCCGTGCGGATCTAATGTATAATTGTATTGATTGAAAACTTCGCTCATGGTTGCTTTAGTTGCTGCATCGCTAATGCTGTAACTGCTAACTATTTTTTTAAGGTCATTTACTTTTTGATGAAACAATTCAAGCACACGCACAAAGTTGCTGGGATTGCCAACATCCATTGCATTTGAAACAGTTGCTATTGTTTTTTTAGGCTGATAATTTCCTGTTTGCAAAAATTCAGGAATAACATCATTTGAATTACATGCAGCAATAAATTGCTTAACTGGCAAACCTGAAATATGTGCTAAAATTCCTGCACAAATATTCCCAAAATTTCCGCTTGGAACACTAATAACCGGGGGATCTTCATGTTGCCATTGTTGATAAGCATAGAAGTAATATAACTGTTGCGGCAACCACCTTGCAACGTTAATTGAGTTAGCTGATGTGAGTGAAAATTTTGTATTTAAATCAACATTTGTAAATGCTTGTTTAACTATTGACTGGCAATCATCAAAACTTCCATTTATTTCAATGGCAGTAATATTTTTACCAAGTGTTGTAAGCTGCAATTCCTGAACATTGCTTACTTTTTTTGTTGGATATAAAATAATTACGTCAACATTTTCTACATCTAAAAAACCATTGGCAACAGCGCCTCCTGTATCGCCGGAAGTTGCAACTAAAACAGTTGTATGATGATTTTTATTTCGGTTGAAATAAGCTAAACATCTACTCATAAATCTTGCACCAACATCTTTAAAAGCCAATGTTGGTCCGTGAAATAATTCAAGTGCATAAATACCTTCATGAACTTTTACTAATGGAAAATTAAAGTTGATTGTTTCACTAATAATGTTCTGCAATACAGCATCAGGAAGGCTTTCACCAACAAATGGTTTCATTACTTCAAAACCAATTTCTTCTTTTGATTTGTTTTTAATGTTGGCAATAAAATCTTGTGATAAGGTTGGAATGAATTCAGGAAAGTATAAACCTTTATCAGGCGCTTGCCCTTTAATAGTTGCTTCTTCAAATGTTACGTTAGGTGAGATCTTTTTTAAGCTGTAGTAGTTCATGCTGAATAGAATTGTTGCAGTACAAGGGAGTGACACAACCGTGCTTAATAGTAGTACTGCAGCTTAGTTCATAAAATTCTTATTTATTCATTTACAATCTTCACGCCTTCTTTATTTATTGTTGTTACATGTGTGTGATAAGCGACGCCCATTTTATCATAAATGCATTTCATCGCCGCTTCAACAAGCGTTGCTGTTTTTGCATCTTTGCTCAACATAAAAATAGAAGGACCCGAACCGGAAATACCGCCACCCAAAGCACCGGCTTCTTTGCTTGCTTTTTTAATATCATCAAAACCAGGAATTAAAATGCTGCGCACAGGTTCAATAATAAAATCTTCAAGCGAACGACCAACTAAATCATAATCGTGATTGATGAAGCCAGCAACAAGTCCAGCGATATTGCCCCATTGTTTAATGGCATCTTTTAATAACACCTGTTGCTTTAAAATTTGACGAGCATCAGAAGTACGCACTTCAATTTGCGGATGCACAACAGTTACATGCAATTCAGGTGCATCAATGCTGATAATATCCAACGGAAAAACTGAACGAATTAACGTAACGCCGCCATAAATACAAGGCGCAATATTATCGGCATGTTTTACGCCGCAGGCAACCTTTTCGCCATTCATTGCAAAGCGCACCAAATCCTGTTTTGTAAAACGATTATTTAAAAGATGATTCGCCGCAACCACAACACCGGCAGCGCTTGCAGCGCTTGAACCAATGCCGCTTCCGGGCATTATAATTTTCTTGCTGGTTAAGGTAAAACCTTTGATGTCTTTTGCTTCATCCAACAATGCTAACAATGCTGCGCCGCTTACATTTTTCTCGGCTTCTGTTGGTAAATCAAAATCATCGTTGTTGATGATTTTAATTCCGGGTTCATCTGAAATTTCAAGTGTGAATTCATCGCAAGGTCCATTCAAGCACAAGCCTAAAATGTCAAAACCACAAACAATGTTTGCAACGGTTGCAGGAGAAAGAACACGTACGCCCCCAGCCCCTGAAGGGGAGTTTTGCAGTTCGCTTATTTTATGCTTAATTGTTTCAAGTACAGTTTCCAATTTTGTTGTTACTTCATCGTTTTTAAATCGTATAATTTTTAGACCTAAGTCTTTAAGATTAGTTTCCCGTTCTATATCGTTTCTTTTTACATCTTCATTTTCATGTATTCCCCCATCAACTTCAATAATGAGTTTTAATTTGTGGCAATAAAAATCTACAACATACATTGAAAGTGGATGTTGTCTTCTAAACTTAAAATTCCATTCATTCGTTTTTAAATAGTTCCATAATAATTCTTCAGCATGAGTCATATTATTTCTTAATTCTTCAGCTCTTTTAAATATTAATAGGTGAGCACCATAATGCATACCTCCCTCTCTTGAGAGGGAATGAAAAAATTTATTTGAATAAGTAAAATTCATTGTATAAAGATAAACTTGAATTAGAGAGACTGAATAACTCCCTTTAGGGCTGGGGCTTGACTTTCTATACTCTTGCTACTCTTATGATGTCTGCAAATACGCCGCTGGCAGTTACATCAGCACCAGCGCCGGCACCTTTTACAACCAATGGTTGTTCAGGATAACGTTGCGTGTAAAACAAAACAATATTATCCTTTCCATATAAATGATAAAAATCTGAATCGTTTGGAATATGTTTCAATCCAACACTTGCTTTACCATTTTCAAATTCTGCAACAAACTTCAGTTTGCAATTTTGTGCAGCCGCAGCTTCATATAATTTTTTGAAATGATCTTCATGCTTCGCCATTTCTTTATAAAAATCTGCAACACTTCCATCAAAACAAGATGCTGGTAAAAAACCATTGTTTGTGATATCATCCATTTCAATTTTTTCGCCAGCTTCACGTGCAAGAATTAAGATTTTGCGCATCACATCTGTTCCGCCTAAATCCAAACGCGGATCTGGTTCTGTGTAACCTTCATCCTGCGCTTGTTTTACAACTTCTGCAAATAGTTTTGTTGCATTATAATTATTGAAAACAAAGTTTAATGTGCCTGATAAAACCGCCTGGATTTTTGTAACAACATCGCCACTTCTTCTTAAATCATTCAAAGTGCCAATAACCGGCAAACCCGCACCCACATTGGTTTCGAACAAAAACAATGCACTGTATTCTTTTGCAAGCGATTTTAAATGGCAATAATGATTGTATGATGATGAAGCCGCAATTTTATTGCATGCCACAACAGATATTGCCTTCGATAAAAGTTGTTCATAAATTTTAGCAACTTCTGCATCGGCAGTTACATCAACAAAAACAGAATTGCGCAGATTTTTTTGAATAACTGTTTCAGCAAACATGCTTAAATTCATTGTTTCGCCCTTCTCCAGTTGCTCCTTCCAGGTTTTTAAACTGATATCATTTCCATCATTTAAAAACAACATTTTTTTACTGTTGGCAATACCATTAATTTTTAATTGCAGGTTCAAATGTTCTTCAAGAAATTTTTGCTGTTGCTGAATTTGGTTCAGCAATTTTCCACCAACATTTCCAACACCAATAACAAAAACATTTAGTTGTTTATAAGACGACTCGAAAAAAGCTTCATGCAAAACGTTTACCGCTTTTTTAATATCTGCATGTGCAATCACTGCAGAAATATTTCTTTCAGAAGAGCCTTGCGCAATCGCTCTTACATTAATCCCGTTTCTGCCCAATGCATCAAACATTTTACCGCTGATGCCTGGATGACTTTTCATCTTATCACCAACCAATGCTATTACTGATTGTTCTGTTTCAACTTTTAATGGTTCTAATTTTTTCTGTGCTATTTCACTTTCAAAAGTTCTGTCAACAACCTGCTTTGCTTTTGCAGCGTTGTTTGTATTTATGGCAACACAAATAGAATGTTCAGAAGAACTTTGCGTGATAAGAATCACGTTTATTTTTTCGTTCGCCAATGCTTCAAATAAACGTTTAGAAAATCCTGGAATTCCAATCATGCCGCTGCCTTCAAGACTTAACAATGCAATTGCGTTTATACTTGAAATGCCCGTAATTATATCACCTTCCAGTTTAGAAATATTATCTATTACAGTGCCTGCATCGTTTGGTGCAAAAGTGTTTTTAATCCATGTTGAAATATTTTTTTGCATTACCGGCGCAATCGTTGGGGGGTAAATAACTTTTGCACCAAAATGTGAAAGCTCCATCGCTTCCTGGTAAGAAATACTTTCAATTGGTTTAGCATTATGTACCCAACGTGGATCTGCCGTCATCATACCGCTAACATCCGTCCATATTTCTAAAGAAGATGCATTAACAGCTGAAGCATAAATTGCAGCAGTATAATCACTGCCGCCACGACCTAGTGTAGTTGTATTATCGTTCTCATCACTTGCAATAAAACCGGGTGCAATAAATATTATTTTTTCGGATGATTTGAGTTTTTCATAAATCAATTTATTTGTTGTTTCAAAATCAACTGCAGCAAAACCATAATTGCTATTTGTTTTTATAAGTTGACGTGAATCGAGCCAATCATGCACAATATTTTTTGATTGCATAAAAGCTGAAATAATTTTTGATGATAGCAATTCACCAAAACCTATAATGCGATCTTTAGTTCGCAGCGATAATTCTTTCAAATAAAAAACACTATTACAAATTTCTTCAAGCTCATTAAACTGTTGTTTGATCATACTCAAACAACTGCTTTGATGCATTACAGGCAACAATGCACGTGCTGCATCAAGATGTTTTTTTTCGAGTTCCTTTAAAACTTCTTTATATGATTCGTTGGTACTTTCTGCAAGTGTTCCGGCGTTAATAAGTGCATCTGTTACACCGCCCAAAGCGCTTACAATTATTACCTGCGGCTCATCATTATTAATAACGATGTTTACAACCTTCTGAATATTTTCGGCATTGGCAACTGAGGTACCGCCAAACTTTAAAACTTTCATCCTGATAATTATAATCTCTTTGAAAAGTTTTAAAGAACGAATTTTTTTATGAATGAATGAAATTTTGTTTACTTATGAGTGTTAGTTTTTAAAACAAGATTTGAAGCAAATTATATGTAGCTTGATGTTCTTAAAACTTATTATATGAGAAAAATATTTTTTACAGTTTCGCTATTTATTGCAGTATTTTTTTTATTTAAAAATGATATAAATGCGCAAACAAATAATTCTTCTTCAGGTATTTTAAGGCACATTGTTATTATAACTTTTAAGCCTGATGCATCTGCTGATAGTATAAAGGCTTTAGACGATGTTTATATGGGATTATCAAAGAACACTTTGGTTAAAAGCTTTGAAATGGGTGTAAATATTTCAACGCGTGATACGGGTTTAAAACATGTTTATGTAACAAGCTTTGCTTCAAAAGAAGATATGGATAGTTATAGAAAAATTCCGGAGTACGGAAAGCTGTTTAAAATATCACTTTCTATTTCTGATGATGTTACCGTTGCAGATTATTGGGTAAAAAAATAATTTATTTGCCCATTGCTTTATACAAATAATAAAAAGGTTATTGTAATAAAAATTGAAAACATAATTTTGATAATAAATTTTATTATGTCGTTACCTACAAACAATAAAAAAGATAAAAACAAAACGGGAAAGAACCAGCAAGCCAATAATGGTTCTAAATTTATAAAAGTAAATTCTAAGCAGAGCAGCGGCGCAAAACAAAAAGTAAGATCAACCGGCGCAAACAGAGGCAGCTAAATTTTTTATTGTTGCCATGAAATTATGCAGCAGAAGTGAGTGACACAACCGTGTTGCCACAAAGTACTGTTGCTGACTAAATAATATTCTTTAATCTTATTCACTGCGGCTTTTTTGAAAAAATTAGTGATTTATAAAATGTAATAAAGAAAATTATTTCTATCTTTTTGCCGTAAAAAAAACAAAAACTATATGATAAAGTTTAATGAAATTAAAATGGGCGATTTTCTTATGGGTGATTACGAAGGCATAAAGTGGGAGGGTGAAGTAACAAATTTGAATGGCGATGAAAAGCAGGTTTGTCTTGCAACGGATGTACAGGAGTTTTGGTTTGAAACAGATGATCTGTACCCTATAACTATAAACGATGAGGTGTTGCGCATACTTAATTTTCTGCGTGAAGACATGCCTGATGGTTCGATAAAATATAAAAAAGGTTCATTCAGAATGTTGATTCAAAAACCTGATGATTTTACGCATATGGATATTTGGTATCGTGATGATAAACGCATTAACCCGCAAATAATATATGTGCACCAATTGCAAAATCAATATCTGCAAATGACTAAAGTGCATTTAACAAAAGAACCGATTGCATAAATTTTTTGTTTAAATAATTATCAACCATCATGCAAAAATCGTGATGGTTTTTTATTTATGAAAATGATTTGATTTAAATTATTTATGCGATGTATGAATAGATAATTTTCAACCCTTATCCAATAACTTGCAGCTTTCAATTTGAGTAATCAAACACTTTATATTACTGCCGGTGAAAACAATTTCAAAGGCAAGATTTTGGATAATCTTTTGTCCAGAGGTTATTACCGTATGCAGCATTTGATGTTTACTTGTAATGATACGCCGGTGAATGAAGATGGATATGCTATTCCTGTATTTTGGTTGCGTACTTTGGTGCAAGAATGCAGGTTTAAAAAAACAGCGAAATCTATCATGAAAAAATGCGCAAATTTTTCTGTGACTATTCAACCTGCGTATGTTGGTGATGAAGTAGAAACATTATATACGTTATACAAAAGCCATGTGCCGTTTGCTGTTTCGTCAACCTGTAATGATTACCTGCACCAGGAAATTTTGCCTGATCCTTTTGATTCTTTGATTGTGCAGGTGCGGGATAGAAAAAGATTAATAGGCACAGCTTATTTTGATAAAGGCGTTAACTCTATTGCTGGCCTTATAAATATTTATCATCCGCAATACCATAGTTATAGTTTGGGAAAATTTATGATGTTGCAAAAATTACAATATGCGCTTTCTCTTAAAATTAAATATTATTATACGGGTTATATAAGCACAGAAAGTACGCGATTCGATTTCAAAACTTTTCCTGATTCTAAAGCCGTAGAAGTGTTTTTGCCGCTTGAACAAAAATGGGTTTCATACGATTTATTAGGCAAAGAATTTTTAGCCGATTATTATTTCAGATATTTAGTATAAGATAAGGCTTTAGAAATAAAACACAGTAATTCATGCACAAAAAAACTAGTAGCAACAACATACCATTATGGCTGAAATATGTTTTGGTAGTTGTTGCCATTTTATTTTTGATAGCAAGAATTCTTCGTTAATGAAATAATTTGTTTAAGCTGTTTTGATTTTTGATTTACTGCCAACTCTTTTTAAAACACTATAAAACGAAGCAAGAATAAAAATTATTCCGAGTATTGTAACAATAGAAGAACCTGCAGGAAAATCGTAGTGAAAAGAAAAATTCAGCCCAAAAAAACCTGCAATCAAACTTATAATAACAGCAATAATAATTACAGTGACTTTGTTTTTTGAAATTAAAATTGCAGATACAGCCGGGATGATGAGATAAGAAAACACAGGAATAACGCCGTTGATTTTTACAGCAAATACAATTGCCAATCCAATTGACATATAAAACAAGAAATTCCAGACATTGAAAATGCCAACAAGATGATTTTCGCCATTTTCAAATGATTCTGTTAATGCAAAAAACTTTCTGAAAAAAACTAAATGCATTAAAGCAATTATGCCGAATACAATTCCTAAAGTTGTTATCTGATCCCATCCAACAGACAAAATATTTCCGAATAAAACTTCCTGTATATCTGAATCGCCATGCGGCGTTTTTGAAATAAATAACACCGTTAATGATGATGCAAATGCATATAAAATACCGATGATGGCTTCCTGTTTTAAACGCTTATCACGAATGTTTATGAATGACATCATTAACGCGCCAACCAATGTAAAAATTAGTGGAATAGATGTGAGGCCAGTTCCGATAAAAGCTCCAAACGCAACACCTAAAGATGATATTTGCCCCAACGCAAGATCAACAAAAACAATTCCTCTGCCTACTACATGCACGCCGAGATACGATAATAAAATGCCTGTGATAATTGCTGCTGAAAAAGCCTGCACCATAAATGGCAACTGGAACATATCAAACATGATTCTTAATTTTTCTTTATAAAATATTTTTATTTAAGCGCTGCTGTTAACATGTTAATGTCATAATCAAATACATCATAATAATTTTTTACTGATGGAAATGCGCCTGTTGATGTTGCCAGCGTTAATACTTTTACGCCAGTTTGTTTTGCTACTACATCAGACGACGAAGTTGAAAAATATGGCGATGTAATAATAGCTTTAATGTTATTTGATTTCACCTCATTGATCACTTTCACTAATTGTGAAGGTGTTGGCGGAATGCCTGGTTTTGGTTCCATAAAATCAACTATCTGCAATCCAAAACGTTTTTCAAAATACACCCATTCGTTATGATAGGCAATAATTTTTGCACCTTTAAACGGCGCCATTTTTGCCTGCCATTCTACCATTTTTGTATCAATGGTTTTATAGAATGTTTGAAGGTTTGCTTCAAATAGTGCTTTATCAGCTGGATCAACTCTTTCCAAACCATTGGCAATATTTCTTGCAATTACTTTTCCGTTTAAAGGATCAAGCCAGTAATGTGGATTACCAAAAATATGTATATCGCCTTCGGCTCGGTTAGCCGCAGTAGGAACCTGGAATAAACCGATACCTTCTGATGCATCAACATAACCTGCAGAGCCTTTTTGAATTTTTGTATTTCTTGAACTTGCCAACAGCTGCGGCGACCAACCAGTTTCCAAATCAAGCCCGATAGTTACATACATATCAGCATTAGATAAACTGATGATATAACTTGGTTTCGGATCAACAAAATGCGGGTTCTGATAACCGGTTGCAATTGATGATACAGAAACTTTATCACCACCAATTAATTCTGTGATACTTCTTAAATCTGTAAGTGTTGTAACTACTTTAATTGTTTTTGCATTCGCATTAAGAAACAAAATAAACGCGAGTGCAGTTAAGATTGAAATTCTTTTCATATACATATTTTTCATTTTCAAATTTTCAAATTGATACATTCTTAAATTAATATTGATGCGCGCCATGTGCGCCAATTACAAAGATCCATCTAAACCATGCCTGGTAAAATCTTGAACTAATATTATCATCTGTTGTTTTTGCTTCTACTTCTATCTTGGAAAACTCTGTTGCATACCAGCCAAAGGTTAAAGAATATGCTTGTTCTTTTATAAAGTTATTATAAGGCTTTTGTCCGTAATCATACCTGCCTGTAAGAAATGTTCTTTTCTCCAACTGGTATTGAAGAAAAGAATACAAACCAATTGCATTAACTGAAGTATTTGCTGTTTGATTATTGTGACTATAATAAAACTCACTTTGCCATGTTAGTGAGTGATATGTATTTAATTGAACAGGTTTGTATTTATAAGTAAGATCACCGGTTGCAATACTTGTTGTGCGTGAAGAATCATTTGGGCCTGAAATACCTGTAAAACCTAATTCAAGCGTGGCATTATCAGTAAGTGTAAAAAAGTTTTTTAAGTGACTAAGATAAACAAGATGATTTCCCTGGCTGCGCGCAAATGCCGGTGATTCAGAAAAACCTGATGTTGTTTGAAAGATTAATTCCTGGTAAAATGCTTTGTTTGGAATTAGCCAGCTTAATGAAACGCCTTCATCATTCAAGCCTTCTTCGCCAAATAAATTTACATAAGCATTTGGCAGATCAATAAACGGTAATGCATGCGGATGTGTTGGATTTATTCTGCCAACAGCTTCGCGAAATTTACCTGCTTTCAACTGTAGTTTCGCAGGCAATGAAAGCGTAGTTAAATATCCTTCTTCAACAGCAGCACCATATTTTCCGGTTACAGGGTCTCTGCCGAATGTGAGAAAGAAATCTGCACGTGCATAAGGATCAACTGTTGCTTGCAAAGAAATTTCTGTTTCATTCAAGTACATATCAAAATTCTTTTCGCCCTTGCTTATGTATGATCCCTGGAAATCTCCAATTACACCAATATCAGGATTAAAAGTGAGGCTTGAGCGTGGTTGCGGCGCAGGTTGTTCTGGTTCAGGTTGTGCCTGCTGCATTTGTTGTTCAACTTGTTTCAATAAGGCTGAGTCAGCAGCAGTGCTGTCTGTAGTTGTTTGTGCTTGTAATTCACATATTGAAAACGAGAATAATAAAAAACAGAAAGCTGCGGGTGTATATTTTAGTTTAAATATTATATGCATGAAAAAAGTTAACATGATAAATAAAAAGAAGTGGCCGTTAGAAAATCTTTCGCAAACGGCGTATTAAAATATCAGCTAACAGGTGGCGCTCTATCGGATGTTTTAAAAGAACTGAATTGCGGAATAGCAATTTTAATATGCGGAAAAGAGCTTAGTGCAATAATTATTTTGGCCGGCACATCAATAGCAGCAGAACCTGAAAATTCAGGCAACATTAACTGCAAAGCTGTACAATAATTATGAGGTAAATTTATGGTTGTTTGTGATCGGCTGAAACCTTTTGAAAAATCATTATGAAATGCTGCATGAACCAATTGCCCAGCACCCGAGCCGAGCAAAAACAGCACTAAAAGAAAAATAGATATTAACTTTTTCAGCCTTTGGTTCATTAATAATAATAAAAGATAAAGATATAATAAACCAATTTCTGTACACAAAAAATAAATACTGAAACTTGATAAAAGTTTTTTTAATGACTAATGTTTTTACCTGAAATTTTATGAAGTGGATTTACGCGCCAATCTGGATTTGTATTTAGAAAAAGCACATGATGTAATATTGCTATTTGTGGCATGATTTTGCTATTGATTACTTCAATTAAAACTTAATGAAATGAAAATAAGTTTCAAACAGTTGGTTAAACCGGTGTTTTCAATAATTATTGTTTCTGTAATTTTGTGTTCATGTACAGCAACTGTAAAAATACCTAAGCATCCTAATGCTGGTCAACCGCCACCACCACCTCCAAAAGTTGAAATTCATAATAACTAATTTTAAATAATTAAAAAAGGAATGGGTTTGCATGCGCCAGCCCATTCCTTTTTTTGTATCTGACTAAAGCAAAAGCACTTTTATAATCATCAGCACATTCAAACAAATAAAAACCACCCTTTTTACAGAGTGGTTTATCCCGGATAACGGGACAGATATTTCTATGAAGTTAGCCCGGTTAGGCGATACCAACCGAAGGCTTCCATGATGAATCTGTAGATTGCATGAATACCTCCTTTTCTTTAGTGAAAGACAAAGATAATACAAGGTAAAAAACGAATTGCAAAAATAATTTTTTGCAGATAGTAGTGCTTATTCGCTGTTGCAAAACTTCGGGTTTTACTTTTTGAAATAAGCATTAACAATTGATCGTTACAATTAAGACTATATTTACTTTTCAATTGTGTTGCATTATATGCATCATCATTGTTAAGTTTGAGAACGAAATGAATTTTACAATTAATGAATTTAGAATGAACAATAGCCAACTGCTTTATAAAATCTCTAATTTGCAGTACAGTATCCGCATGAAAGAAGCCGAATGCAATAAAGCTATAAGCGCAAACGATCAGCTTAGCATAGATTTAAATAAAGCGGCTCTTACAGACTTGAAAGAAAGTCTTGCTGCTACGGTTAAAGAGTTTAATTCAATACCTACTGATCACACTAACGATAAACCTGTGAACACTAAAAAACCAAGAAAATGGTGGCAGTTCTTTTTTACTTTAAAAACAGAAACTGACGGGAAGTAAAATTTTAATTCTTTTTAATCAACTTGCTAATATTTCGGTATTACCTGCATAAAAATATCTAAGCACTTTACAGCAATTTCTTTCTTTTAAAAATGAAATAATACAGTACTGATTTTCCTGTATGTGAAAAAATATTCCATTTTGTAACCTTTAAGTTTATCGCTTACTCTATATAATTACACACAATAAATTATTATGGAAGCTATTGCTTTAAACAAATCGGAAAAATCAACTTTTAACCTGCTTAGAATTACATTTGGCATAGTGCCAATTGTTGCCGGGTTTGATAAATTCACTGATCTTTTAACACATTGGGAAAATTATCTTAATCCGTCAATTGCGGGTATGTTGCCGTTTACAGCACATACATTTATGATGATTGTTGGCGTGATTGAAATTATAGCGGGCCTTATAGTACTTATAAAACCAGCAATTGGAGGGTTTATAGTTGCAGCATGGTTAACATTAATTGCATTAACATTATTAGCAAGTGGAAATTATCTTGATGTAGCTGTACGTGATCTTGTAATGGCAATTGGCGCATTTTCTTTAGCAAGAATTGCAAGAATATTTCATAGAAAGAAGTATTGAATGAAAGATTTTGAGAAATATACTGAAGCAGAACTTATACAAAAAATTATTGCAGGAGAGATAGCATTATATGAAATTCTTATAAGAAGAAACAATGCAGCTTTGTATAAAACAGGAAGATGTTATAATTATAATCATGAAGACACGCAAGACCTGATGCAGGATACTTTTGTAAGTGCTTATTTTAACTTAAGGCAGTTTGATAACCGCGCATCTTTTAAAACCTGGTTAATAAGAATAATGTTGAATAACTGTTTTAGGAAACAACAAAAATCCAGTTATAAAAAAGAAATATTAAATGAAATCAGCGATGGATCAGAACCCGTATTTTCAACCAATAAGCATACCGATATAAACAGAATTGTTGTGAACAAAGAATTAAACACAGTTATTGAAGATGCAATAAAACAATTGCCTTTCGATTACAGGCTTGTTTTTTCTTTAAGAGAAATTAACGGCTTAAATGTATCAGAAACTGCCGAGGCATTAAATATAAGCGCCTCGAATGTAAAGGTTCGCCTTAACCGTGCTAAAACAATATTGAGAAAAGAAATAGAAAAATCTTATAGTCCTGAAGATATTTTTGAATTTAATCTTATCTATTGCGATGCTATGGTAAATAGTGTATTGGATGCCATAAAGAATCAAACGTATAACAGTAAACTTTCATAATATTTTTTATTGATCAACTACAATTTTTATTCTTCTTCAGTATTTTAAATTCTACAGATAAATAAATTAAAGTTTATTCAATGGCAACTTATTTTTGTTGCCGATGCGCATTACTATTTTATATCTTTTGATTTTTTCTTTTTATTATTCCAACGCACAGGAATTTGGCGGAGAACCGGCATCTGTAAAATGGAAACAGGTAAATACTGATACAGTTAGAATTATTTTTCCTCAAGGTTGGGATAGTGTTGCAAAGCGCATTGCAACCATTACATCAAAAGAACAGCAACAATACGCAAACACAATTGGCAATAAGCTGCATAAAATAAGTATTGTGTTGCATAATCAAACAACATTTTCCAATGGGTTTGTTGGATTGGGTCCGTGGCACAGCGAATTTTTTTTAACGCCTGAACAAAATGCTTTTGAATTAGGTTCAATGAGCTGGACAGATCTTTTGAGTGTGCATGAATATCGCCATGCAGAACAATACAGCAATTTCAATATTGGGTTATCGCATGCAATGCATATTTTATTTGGTGAAAACGGCCAGGCTTTAGCAAATGCTGCTGCCATTCCGGATTGGTTTTTTGAAGGCGATGCGGTTTATAATGAAACTTTTTTAAGCGAACAGGGCAGGGGAAGATTGCCTTTGTTTTTAAACGGTTATAAGAGTTTGTTTTTAGAAAACAAACAATATAGTTATATGAAGCTGCGCAATGGTTCATATAAAGATTATGTGCCCGATCATTACCCGCTTGGTTATATGCTTGTTGCTTATGGACGGGAAAAATATGGAGATGATTTTTGGAAAGATGTTACGCACGACGCAGCTGCATTTCATTCTATATTTTATCCTATGCAAAATGCTGTAAAAAAATATGCACACATTTCTTTTGATGTATTTGTAAACAATGCATTTGCTTATTATCAAAATCAATGGAAAGATCAATCTTATTCAAACATTCAATTTCTTGATTCATCAGAAAAAGATAATGTGGTTGATGAAAAATATCCTTACATAACAAAAGATGGAGCGATAATATCATTGCGCAAAAGTTATAAGAATTTACCGCAATTTGTTATAAGACATGATGATGGTTCAATAGAAAAAATAGCAGTTCAGGATATTGTAAACGATGATTATTTTTCTTACAATAACGAGAAAATAATTTATGCTTCTTATAAACCTGATGCACGTTGGGGAAATAAAGAATTTTGTGAATTAAGATTGATTGATGTTAGCACAAAACAAGAGACAAAAATCAGTTCGCAAACAAGATACTTTTCTCCGGATATTTCTCATAACGGAAAAATGATTGCTGCTATTAAACAAGCGATTGATGGAAGTTCATCATTGGTTTTATTGAATATTGATGGAAATGTTTTAAATGTGTTTAAGGATACGAAAGCGCATGTATATTCTTATCCCAAATTTTCTGCTGATGATAAATTTGTTTATGTGTGTGATAGAAATGCTACAGGCGAAATGTGCATTTTACAAATGAATATTCAAGATGGAAATTCAAACAAAATCATTCCTTATAAAAATAGAATTATTGGCTTTCCTGTTGTACAAAATGATACTTTGTTTTACACCTGTTCAAATAATGGAAAAGATGAAATTTGGGCATTTATAAATTCATCAGGAAAAGATTATCGTGTTGCTTCTTCTGCACCAGGATTGTACCAGGCCGGGTTTATTAACAACGAAATAATTGTTTCAGCTTTTACAGCAAATGGCTACAGGTTAGCAGAAACATATCCAAAATGGCAACTGATTAAAGATGATGATACTTTAAAAGATTTGTATGTTTCAAATCCATTTCAAAAAAAATCGAATGAACTTTTGAATAATCTGCAGGCGAGAAGTTTTGCGGTTGACAAATATGCGAAAACATCAGGTGCTTTCAATTTCCACAGCTATAATCCGTCTTTCAGCGATCCGGATTATTCTTTTATTTTATATGGACAAAATGTGTTGAACACTATTCAAAGCGAATTGTATTATACATATAATCGTGATGAACATTTTAGCAGGGTTGGTTATACAGGAATTTATGGTGGTTGGTATGTTCAACCTTTTATAGATGTAAATCAAACATGGAACCGTACAGTTAAATTAAATGCAGATACTTCATTCCATTGGAATGAATCCAAACTTTCAGCAGGTGTACAATTGCCGTTGAATTTTACTGGCGGAAAAATGTACAGAAACTTTACGCCATCTGCCAGTTTTAATTATAGCAATGTTGGGTGGACAGGATTAGCAAAACAATTTATCAGCAATTCAAATTTTGGATATGCCCAGTTGAGTTTAAAATACAGTCAATATGTGCAACAGGCTATTCAGCAAATTTACCCGCATTTTGGCCAGTCTTTATTGTTGCAATACAGAAATGGAAGTACTGCCCATCAACTTTTGGCAAATGGTTATTTTTATTTTCCCGGCCTGGTTAAAACACACAGCACGGTTATAAACCTTGCTTACCAGGTAAGAGATACTTCCGGTAAATATTATTACGATAATAATTTTCCTTTTTCAAGAGGTTACGCTGCGGTTGATTATCCAAGACTATATAAGGCTTCGTTCAACTATAATTTTCCTTTGGCTTACCCAGACTGGGGTTTTGGAAATATTGTTTATTTTTTAAGGGTTCGCGCTAATCTTTTTTATGATTTTACGCAGGCTCAAAGTTTAAGAACAGGTAACCGGTATAATTTTAACTCAACTGGTGTTGAGGTCTTCTTTGATTCAAAATGGTGGAATCAGCAATTCATTAGTTTTGGCATTCGTTATAGCAGGTTATTAAATGCAGATTTTGAAGACAGGAACCCAAACCAGTGGGAAATTGTGCTGCCATTGAATCTTTAACTTGACTTTTTGGCTTGAAAATTTGTAAAAATTTTCTCAATTAGTTGCATTCCTATATCTTTGCGCTCC
>JBDUBY010000180.1:0-3509 GCA_040003735.1 Parafilimonas sp. | reverse complement strand
AGCGCGCTGCTTTTAAACCTGTTTCTTCCAATAATTCACGTTGCGCAGCAGCAAGTGGTTCTTCATTTAAAGCGCCGCCTTCAGGTATTTCCCAACTATATTCATTTATAGTGAAACGGTATTGGCCAACGAGATAAGTGTTCATGTTTTCATCAAGCGGAACAATGCCGATAGCAACATTTTTAAAATGCACTTTACCATAAATGCCTTTATTGCCTGATGGATTTAGTACATCATATTCTGTAACATGAATCCATGGGTTATCATAAATTTCTTTTTGATGTAAAACTTGCCAGGGATTGTTTTCTTCATTCATAAAAAATGCATTTACTATTACAATTATTTCACTTCAATCAAAATTATAATGCTCTGTTGTATAAATAAGTTTATTAATTTAAATTCACACAAATCTTTAATGATCAACTTGTCAACTAAATCAATGAAAAAATTAATTGCTGTTGCATTTCTTTTTGTTTCATGTAATAACCAACCAAACAATATAAGTAAGCAGGCTGCTGCTGATATTATAAAAGCTGATAAAGAGATGAGTGACCATGCGGTGAAAGAAGGTTTTCACAAGGCATTACTTTTATATGCTGATGACAGTGTTGTAAAACCGCAGGAAGCTGAATTGCCTGTAATTGGTAAAACAGCATTAGAGAAAAAGTGGCAGTGAGCCGGATACAAAAGCCATAAGTTGGATACCATTTAAAGTTGAAGCCGCACAATCAGGTGACCTTGGTTACACTTTAGGCAACTGGAAATATGTAGCAAAAGATACAGTTATGTATGGAACATATTATACCATTTGGAAAAAACAAAAAGATGGTAGCTGGAAGTTTGCAGCAGATGGTGGTAATAATTCTCCTAAACCTTTAGAATAAAAAAAATCGCACAGTAAATTTTTTTACTGTGCGATTAAAGTTGCAACAGCTATTATTTTTTCTCCGGGTACAAAACGGCAGTTATAATATTGGTGCCATTTAATAATTTATTCGCTGCAATTTTTATATCATCCGTTGTAAGCGCATTTACATTTTGTTCATAATTAAAAATGCGTTGCGGGTCATCATTCTGAAAATAAATACCCTGCAATTTTCCGCTCCAGAAACTGTTTTCTTTAAGCTGCACTTTATACTGTTCAAGCCATGTTTTCTTTACCTTATCAAGATCACTTTGCTGCGGCCCTTCTGTTTTTATTTTTTCTATTTCTATATTGGCTGATTTCAGCAATGTATCAACATTCGATGGTCCGCAAGGCAAAACTAATTGAAATGAATAATTATTATAAGGCAGCTTATTTAACCCGCCATAAATTCCGCCACCGTAAATAGCGCCAAGTTTTTCGCGAAGGTCATCTACAATTTTTATGTTTAAAATCTGAGTAAGCGCTTCTGCTTTTAAAGCAAGATTATCATCGTAAGCTACCTGGCCTGAATAATACTTTAAGATCAGGCTTTTATCTTCTGAACCTTTATAAACATTCAAATCGTGATCTCCTGTTACGGGACGAACACCATTATCTGCAAACAAAGCCTGGTTGTTTGTATGAGGCAAACCGCCAATATAAGTTGCCAATAAAGGTTTTATAGAATCAACATTTATATTGCCTGTAAAAATGAACGTGAATTGATTCGCATCACTCATTTGGCTGTTATAAATTTCAAGCGCACGGGTTAAATTAATGCTGTCAAAATAATACGGCTTTGGAACAACAACTGGTGCCAGCGCATTTTGCTGATACAAGGTTTGATAGAATGTATCAACAAATGAAGTTTGCGGATCTTGCATGGCATATTGTACACTGGATTTTTGTTTTTCTTTCCATGCGTTGAACAAACCTTCGTCTTTTCTTGGGGATGTACAATATAAATAAACAAGCTGCAGCATAGCTTCAAAATCTTTCACGCTGCTGTTACCGGTAAGGCCTGCGCTTAAACCACTGATACGTGGCGCAACGCTAACATTTCTGCCTGAAAGAAATTTTGAAAGATCAGAAGGAGAGAACTCGCCAACGCCCATTTGCTGCACTATTGTAGAAGCATAATTTGCGCTGTATTTATCAATTGCATTATATCTTGAAGTACCGCCTTTATGAAATGATGTCAATAGAATTTCGTCATTCTTAAATTCAGTTGGCTTTAAAACAACTTTTGCGCCGTTTGAAAAAGTGAGTTCAGTTGTGCCAAGCAAATCACTTTTTGTTTCGTTCGTAATAGTGCCCGCCTGTGGTTTATTTTTTATTAATGACGATGCAATTGCTTTCTCAGTGTAAGGTGTTACAGGTTGTTTCATTGCTGCATAAGTGTTTTGAAGCAGCTTATCTTTATCAGGCAAAGTATAATCACTTTCTGATGGACCGGTAAGGCTTACAAATACATGCGTGTTTTGTTTTAAAGGGTCGATCAATGCATTTACATCATCCATCTTTATAGAAGGCAACAGTGAATTATAATAATTATATTCTGTCGCAATGCCCGGTGATGGCTCCTGCGCTAAAAAATTATTAATGTATTCCTGCACATAATTAGAAGATTCAGTTTTATCCCTGTTGTTATATGTTTTTTCAATGGAAGCTACCAGGCGTTTCTTTGCACGATCGAGTTCAGCATCAGTAAATCCATATTGTTTTACACGTTCCAGTTCCCGCATTAACGCATTTAGCGCGGTATCAGGCCCGCTTTTTCCGGCAACCGCAAACCCGCTGAAACCTTCATAGTTTCTTGCATAACTGCTAAAGCCTGTAGAAGCAAAAAGGAACGGTGGATTATCGCTTTTTGTAAGTTCACTCAAACGCTGGTTTATCATTGAAGTAAAAAGGCTTTTTATAAGATCGTGCCTGTAGTCGCCAACCGTTACATCAGGTTTTATTTGGTAAAAAGGATAATCAACTTCAACAAAAAAATTGGTTGCTTCTTTATCTGTTACAACAATACTTTCATCCTTTGTACGAGCAGGTACATCAGCATACGTTCTTGCTTTTTCGTTGGCAGGATTTTTTAAACCGCTAAAATATTCTTTAACCAGTTGTTCTGTTTTGTTGATATCAACATCACCAACAATTATCACAGCCATATTATCTGGCCTGTACCATGTATGATAAAAGCGTCTTACTGCGTCGTAAGGAAAAGTTTTTAAGATGCTGTCTTTGCCAATCGGTAGCCGTTGCGCATAAAGTGAACCCTGGTACTGAACAGGAAATGTTTTCTGAAACATGCGGTCATCAGCGCCTTTGCCTAAACGGCTTTCTTCAAGCACAACACCGCGTTCACCATTTATCTGGTCACTGTCAAAAGCAAGTCCGCCGGCCCAATCCTGCAACACCGTTAAGCCCTTTCTAAAGTTAGATGTATCAGTTAATGGAATTGGTAAAATATAAACCGTTTCATCAAAGCCGGTATATGCATTTAAATCAGCACCAAACTGCACACCGATGCTTTGCAAAAAACCTACTAGTTCATTCTTTTTAAAATGTTCACTGCCGTTAAAAGCCATGTGTTCATTAAAAT
>JBDUBY010000347.1:0-3528 GCA_040003735.1 Parafilimonas sp. | reverse complement strand
TTATTATTAACTCCCCAGTCTTAATTATGTCAACAGTTTTATTGTTAGGCGCAACCTCTGATATGGCTGTTGCAATTGCACGTACATTGGCTGAGAAAGGCAACAACATTCAACTTGCGGCAAGAAATTCAAATCGCCTGAAGGCTTTGCAATCAGATATTTCTGTGCGTTATCATGTTGATTGTACCATTCATGAATTTGATGCAACTGATTTTAATTCGCACGAAACTTTTTATCAATCATTACCTGTAAAACCAGATATTACTATTTGTGTTTTTGGATATATGAGTGATAATATTATTGCGGGAAAAGATTGGAAGGAAACATCAAAAATGATTAACAGCAATTACACCGGCGCTGTTTCAATTTTAAATATTATTGCTGAAGAATACACTTCAAAGAAAAGCGGAACTATTGTTGGGATAAGTTCTGTTGCAGGTGAAAGAGGAAGGCAAAGCAATTATATTTATGGAAGTGCGAAAGCTGGTTTTACTGCATATTTATCAGGATTGAGAAATCGTTTGTTTCATGACAATGTTCATGTAATAACAATATTGCCAGGTTTTGTAAATACAAAAATGACGGCTGAATTAAAATTGCCACCTTTGTTAACGGCAAGCCCGGAGCAGGTTGCAGATGCAGTTGAAAAAGCAATAAGAAAAAAACAAAATATTGTTTATGTAAAATGGTTCTGGAAATGGATCATGAAAATCATAAAAAATATTCCGGAAGGAATGTTTAAGAAAAAGAAATTGTGATGTTTACTGATATAAAAATTAATAATTCTGAAATAGCTTTTTTTGATTTTGATGGAACCATCACCTCAAAAGATACACTTGCGGAGATATTAAAGTTTATCAAAGGAAAATACAATTACTATTTTGGCATTCTTGTTCTGGCACCAATAATTGCTTTATATAAAATTGGTTTGCTTTCAAATCATCGTGCAAAAGAACTTCTCTTAATTTATTTTCTTAAAGGGTTTGATGCAAATAAATTCAATGCTTTATGCAGGGATTTTTCTGAAAAAAGATTGCCGCATCTTTTAAAGAGAGGTGCATTGTATGAAATTAGAAAACATCTGCAGCGCAAAACGCCTGTAATAATTATTTCAGCCTCTGCTGAGAACTGGATTTTGCCATGGTGTTCTAAATATAATATTGAATGCATTGCAACAAAACTTGAAGTAAAAAACGGAAAGCTTACCGGTAAAATTGAAGGCCGCAATTGCTCCGGTTATGAAAAAGTAAAGCATATGCAAGCAAAGTATAAGCTTGCTGAATATGAAAAAATTTATGCGTACGGAGATTCAAAAGATGATTTGCCGATGCTTGCTTTAGCAACTGAAAAAAATTACAAACCCTTCAGAAAATTTTCTTACTGATTATTGCTTTTTGTTAGAGCAGTTTGTCCAGTTTATTTTTTTATCCACTTCAATATTTCCTGAGTTATTGCAAATCACATTTCCCTTTGCATAACTATCAACAGTTTTGTAAACTCTTATTGCGTGGTCTGTATTACTTCCGATGATATTATCAAGTATAAAAAAATTTGTGCTGTCAACTGGATCTGTTGGGCGCGTATCAACCATAATTCCTGCCATGCCATTTGCTGCATGTCCATTTAAATTTCCACTGTTATTGATTGTATTGTTTTTAATTAGAATTTTTCCGCTGCCCAAACATAGAATTCCCAATGCATAAGTATGGTTGATATTGTTATTATACACTTTTGCACTCGTATAACCACCAAGGCTAATTCCATTTCCCTGCACGTCACTTAATTCAAAACCTGAATTAGAAATTGTGTTATTAAATATTTCATTCAGCAAACCAGAACCACATGATAATTGAATGCCTGAACGGTTTGTACTATCAACAATATTATTGTACACTTTTATATTGCCTAAACGCAAAGGTTTTGGATGAATGGTTTGTCCGTTACATTGAACATCTCTTGCGCCATTTGGATCTGTTGAGCCAAGATACATGCCTTCCTGGTTCATCTTTGATATCTTGTTGTCATGAATATAAATGTTGTTGATTATCCAATTTGGAAATTGCAATGAATCAACACAACTTCCTTCCTGTTTTATCCAAAGGCCATATGTTTTACTATGAATAAAAATGTGTTGAATTTCAATAAACGCTGATCTGCCATGAATATCTATACCAACGCCTTGCGAACCCGGATCTTCAATCTTAAATCCGTAGTTTTCTTTTGAATTTCCTTCTCCGGTAATATTTATAAAACGACAATTATCCAAAGCCATTCCATTAATAAGATTTACCTGGCCACCTTCATTTATAATTGTTACGGGGCAATTAGCAGTTCCATGTAAATCACCCAATGCAAAATATGTGTACGGATTATTTGCAGCTTTTAAAACCAATGTATCGCCGGGATTATAACTTAACGAATTTCCATCTATATAAATACCATTATCGCCGCCTTTATTTAAATAAATTTTTTTGCCTTTGCAGTTTGATTTTTTTAAAGTTGTTTGCAAAAGAGATGAATCAGTTATGGATTCATGAATAGTTGTATCAGCAAAATTTATTGGTTGATATGAATTATGGGTTGATGATTTGCAAAAACTATTTGCATATAAAACACACAATAAAAAAATCAATGTATATTTTTTCATGAAGAAAAGTCTTTAAAAATACTTTTACTTATCATCTTTTTTTTCATTCTTACCACCTTTGCTTAATCCAGCTTTTTTTATCTGGCTTTTTACTCTTGATGGCAGATCATAATCATTAATATGCCGGTTTACAGTTGCTAAAAATTCTTTGCCTTTTATAGATAAAAAATTAAACAGGTAATGACTTTTATTAATGATAGCTAACCTGCCGTATTCCTGGTAGTTCTGTTTTTTTGCATCATATTTTTTTGTGAGATTTATCCAATCTACCTGCGGATCAACACCAATTTTCTCATATAATTCACCGCCGCCAACAGGCTTTGTGTGTTCCATTGTTATTGTATCAAAAACTATTAATTTATCTTCAGGATAATCAAGCAGTTTAGACCAAACTGAATCAACTCCCCAGCTTGATTTATTGCCAATAAAACTTGGTAAACATTTTTCAAGCGCCATTGAATTAAATAGTGGCGCCATTACTTCTATCTGGCCAACAAACCTGCAAAAGCTATCAGGTTGTTGCTTAAACATCGGCCAACTGCAAAAGGAATTTTGAGATAGCGAAGCCTGGCTTATCCAGCTGTCAAATACTGAACTCAAAGCGAACATTATATTTATTTGTTCAGTGTTAATTTTGATATCATCATCTAAAAAATAAAAATATTTGTATTGCTTAAGCCAGCCAGGTTCAATTTCTGTAAAAAGTTTATACAGCATGTGATACTTAAAATCTTTCAGGTGATAGAAGTAATCAACATCTTTGTATAGATCCGGGTTATTTATTTTTTCATGATAAAAAAGAAGACACAAATCAAACTGTTTTTCCTCTTTTTGATCAAGCCAAAAATCGTTAAACATATCTGACTTGTTGCCACACGGCG
>JBDUBY010000385.1:0-3530 GCA_040003735.1 Parafilimonas sp. | reverse complement strand
GATTAAAATTTACAGGGTTAAATGTTGTTTGCAAATTTTCATACGCTTTTACATAATCATTATAGTTCGCTGAATATGGCCCACGACGTTGTGTCCAGCCTTCATCCTCGGGGCAAATACTCCAGCTTTCTACAACACCCCATTCGCTATATGTTCCCCAATGCATAAACAAACCAAATTTCAGATCCTGCCACTGCGCAATTTTTTGTTGCACCAACGTATCAACTGGTTTCGCATAACTATTATTGAAATTGTGTTGTTGTGCATTTGATGTAATGGCAATGAATAACAAAAGCGCTAAAGACCAATTTATTTTTATCATGATGATGAAAATTTTGCTTAGATATATTGTTGATGCGATTGTTTATTTGTTTATGTTTCCCTGGAACAATTAAATGAACTAAAAATATTTCCAACATGAATAATCACTATAATTAAAATAGTAACCAATTACTTTTATGTTTTTTGAAAGCTGATTTCGTTATGGAATAAATCTTTTGAATAGGTATCGAAGTTATGCAAATAGCGCCTGTGTTTTAAGTGCGATTTGTTATTATCAAGAATAATTTTTTGTTGAAATATTATTGAAAATAATTTTAGATTGCGTACACATGAAAAAATTATTTTCCCTTCTTGTTTTGACGATTTTTATCCATCAAATAATAACAGCACAAATCAATCTTCCATATAAAAATTCATCGTTACCAATTAATGAAAGAGTAAAGGATCTTTTATCGCGAATGACGCCTGAAGAAAAATTCTGGCAGATGTTTATGATTCCCGGTGATTTGGATAATGCCGATTCGACGCAGTATAAAAATGGCATTTTTGGTTTGCAGGTAAGTGCTGCATCCAAAGGTGATGCTGGCGGTCAAATGTTGAATTACAACATAAGTGAAAATGGTTTGTTGCTTGCAAGAAAGATCAATAACATTCAAAAACATTTTGTGGACAGCACGAGGCTTGGTATTCCTATCATCGCATTTGATGAAGCATTACATGGGTTAGTAAGAGAAGGCGCTACTTCATTTCCACAGGCAATTGCATTGGCTGCAACATTTGATACATCGTTAATGCACAACGTTGCAACAGCGATTGCGCAGGAAACAAAAGCAAGAGGCATCAGGGATGTTTTAACCCCGGTTGTAAATATTGCAAGCGATGTTCGCTGGGGCAGAACAGAAGAAACCTATGGCGAAGATCCTTTTCTTGCAAGTGCAATGGGCGTTGCATTTGTAAGTGCTTTTGAAAACATGAACATCATTACAACACCTAAGCACTTTGTGGCAAATGTTGGTGATGGCGGAAGAGATAGTTACCCTATAAACTGGAATGAAAGATTGCTGGATGAAAATTATTTCCCTCCATTTAAAGCATGCATTCAAAAAGGTGGTTCGCGTTCAATAATGACGGCGTATAATTCTGTTGATGGCAGTTCTGCTTCAACAAACAACTGGTTATTGATGCACAAATTAAAAGGCGACTGGAAGTTTGGTGGCTTTGTTATTTCAGATGCAAATGCAGTTGGCGGTGATGTGGTGCTGCATTATACAGCAAAGAATTATGCTGAAGCCGGAAAGAATGCTATTAATAATGGGCTTGATGTTATTTTCCAAACAGATTATAATCATTCGAAACTTTTTATGCCTCCTTTTTTAAATGGTGAAATTGATACAGCAAGAATTAATGATGGGGTGTCAAGGGTTTTAAAAGCAAAGTTTGAACTGAGTTTGTTTGAGCATCCTTATGTTTCGGAAGATTCAATAAAAGCTTTGATGAAAGATCAATCGCATAAAGCTATTGCAAAGCAAGCGTCGCTTGAATCAATTGTTTTATTAAAGAATGATCAACATATTTTGCCTTTAAATAAAAACATAAAAACAATTGCCGTAATTGGCGAAGATGCAACAGCAGCAAGACTTGGCGGCTACAGCGGCACAGGCAACTGCATAATAAATATTCTTGATGGTATTAAGCAAAAAGCTACCAACACAAAAGTTTTATATGCTGAAGGCGCCAGTGTTTTAAGCAATGATTGGGTAGTTGTGCCTTCACAATATTTGCATTATAATAATGAAGAAGGCTTGCATGCAGCATACTTCAACAACATAACTTTAAGCGGCGATGCAACTGTTGAAAGAACAGACAAACAAATTAATTTCTTATGGACTTTATCGCCGCCCGACAGGAAACTAAAACTTGATTTTTATTCTGCAAGATGGACAGGCAAAATTCAATCGCCCGAAACAGGAACGTTTAAAATTGGTTTGGATGGCGATGACGGTTTTCGGTTGTACATCAACAATACACTAATTATTGATAACTGGAAAAAACAAACCTACAGCACAATACTTGCTGATTACACTTTTGAAAAAGAGAAGCAATATGATATACGCATAGAATTTTTTGAGCCTGTTGGCAACGCGCATTTAAAACTGATATGGAATGTTGATGTTGCAAACGATTGGCAGCAAAAAATTCAGCAGGCTGTTGCTATTGCAAAGCAAGCTGATGTGGCTGTTGTAACTGTTGGCATTCATGAAGGGGAGTTCCAGGATAGGGCAATGTTATCATTACCCGGTCACCAGGAAGAGTTAATAAAAGCAGTTGCAGCAACTGGCAAACCTGTTGTTGCATTATTGGTTGGCGGAAGCGCCATCACGATGCGTAATTGGATTGATAAAGTAAATGGTATTGTTGATGTTTGGTATCCGGGTGAAGAAGGCGGCCATGCTGTTGCTGATGTTTTATTTGGTGATTATAATCCTGCGGGGCGCTTGCCCATAACGTTTCCATTGGATGAATCGCAGTTGCCACTTGTATATAATCATAAACCAACAGGCCGCGGCGATGATTATTATAATTTAAGCGGATTGCCATTATTTCCTTTTGGTTTTGGTTTAAGTTATACAACTTTTGAATACAGCAATATTGAATTGCAGCAGAATAATATAAGTCAAAAAGATTCTGCAATAGTTTCCTTCAACATAAAAAATACCGGTAATAAAGATGGTGATGAAGTGGTTCAATTATATATTCATGATCTGTATGCTTCAGTTGCAAGGCCACTAATGGAATTGAAAGGATTTCAACGTATTCATTTGAATGCAGGCGAATCAAAAGCAGTAAGTTTTACCATTACACCTGTAATGTTGAGCATGTTGGATAAAGATTTAAAAACGGTAATTGAACCGGGAGAATTCCGTATTATGATTGGCGCTTCATCAAGAGATTTGCGATTGAAAGAAACGCTGAAAGTGAAGGATTAATTTTATATAGAATTGTCAAACTCAGTTTTTAGGTTGCACCAACGTATGAGTTGGTTTTATATAAGTATTATTGAAGTTGTGCTGTTGAGCGTTGGATGTAATGGAGAGGAATAACAAATAATCAGCAGCAATTTTCTTTAATCATGCGATGAAGATTTTACATACAAATATCTGCTGCTGAATTTGTTTAATAAAAACATAACATTATTAAAAATAAAAACTCCCTGATAAAATAAACAGGAAGTTTTTGTATTGATGCAA
>JBDUBY010000164.1:0-3531 GCA_040003735.1 Parafilimonas sp. | reverse complement strand
TCAAATATCAAAAAGCATTTGGTTATACTTCAGAAGAATTAGATAATATAATTGCGCCAATGGCAACAATGGGCAAAGAACCTATTGGCTCAATGGGTTCAGATATTCCGCTGGCAATTTTGAGTGATGAACCGCAACATTTGAGTTCATATTTTAAACAATTATTTGCGCAGGTTACCAATCCGCCAATTGATCCAATTCGTGAAAGACTCGTGATGTCGTTAAGAACATTTGTCGGAAACATTGGAAATATTTTGGTGGAAAACCAGCTTGCATGTCATAGCGTTTCATTAAAACAACCGATACTTACAGATTTTGAGTTAGAAAAAATTCGCAGTATTGATACCGGCATGTTCCAGGCAAAAACATTGCAATGTTATTTCAGGGCTGACGGAAAAGAAGGCTCATTGAAAAAAAGTGTGGACAGGCTTTGCCGTTACGCAGAGGATGCAGTGAATGAAGATTTTAAAGTTTTAATCTTACAAGACAGAGCTATAGATTCTGAACACGCGCCGATTCCATCTTTACTTGCAACTGCGGCGGTGCATCATCATCTTATTCGAAAAGGTTTGCGTGGACAAGTAGGTATCATCGTTGAAGCCGGAGACATTTGGGAAGTGCATCATTTTGCATGTTTGATTGGTTTTGGTGCAACTGCTATCAATCCATATCTCGCATTATCTTCTATAAAAGACATGAAAGAAAACGGTAAGCTGCCACAGGAATTAGGCGATGATGAATTGAAGAAAAATTATATTAAAGCGGTGAACGATGGCTTGCTGAAAGTGTTTTCAAAAATGGGCATTTCTACTTTACAATCTTATCAAGGTGCACAAATTTTTGAAATACTTGGTTTAAATAAAGAAGTAGTAGATGAATATTTTACAGGCGCCATTTCACGCATTGAAGGAATGGGCTTGGATGAAATTGCAACGGAAGTTTTGGCAAAACATTTTTATGCATTCAGTAAAAAAGAAAATTTAAGTGAGCGTTTAGCAGATGGCGGCGTTTACAAATGGCGAGTAAAAGGCGAGTTTCATTTATTCAATCCAACAACTATTCACTTGTTGCAATATTCAACAAGAATGAATGATTATAAAATCTTCAAAAAATATTCAGCTGCAGTAGATAGTCAAAGTGAAAAAGCATGCACGTTACGCAGTTTATTTGAGTTCAAAAAAAATCGTCAATCTATTTCAATTGATGAAGTAGAATCTGCAGAAAGTATTTATAAAAGATTTGCTACCGGTGCTATGAGCTTTGGTTCTATTTCGTGGGAAGCGCATACAACATTGGCCATTGCAATGAATCGCCTTGGTGGAAAAAGCAATACTGGTGAAGGTGGTGAAGATGATGTCCGTTATAATCGTTTGCCAAACGGTGATTCGATGCGCAGTTCAATCAAACAAATTGCCTCTGCGCGTTTTGGTGTTACTAGTTTATACTTAACAGAAGCAGATGAACTGCAAATAAAAATGGCGCAGGGTGCAAAGCCCGGCGAGGGTGGTCAATTACCTGGTCATAAAGTTGATGATAACATTGGAAGAATTCGCCATGCAACGCCGGGCGTTGGTTTAATATCGCCGCCGCCGCATCACGATATTTATTCAATTGAAGATTTAGCACAATTAATTTTTGATCTGAAAAATGCAAACCGCAAAGCAAGAGTTAGTGTAAAGCTTGTAAGCAAAGCTGGCGTTGGAACAATTGCTGCCGGTGTTGCAAAAGCAAAAGCAGATGTAGTATTGATTTCGGGTCATGATGGAGGAACAGGCGCATCGCCGGTGAGTTCTATTCGTCATGCAGGCTTACCCTGGGAATTAGGTTTGGCTGAAACACATCAAACGTTGGTAAGAAATAAATTACGTGACCGTGTTGTTGTGCAGGCTGACGGGCAAATGAAAACAGGAAGAGACATTGCGATCGCCGCTTTGCTGGGTGCAGAAGAATGGGGAATTGCAACCGCAGCATTAATTGTTGAAGGCTGCATTATGATGCGCAAATGTCATCTTAATACTTGCCCTGTTGGTGTAGCAACACAAGACGAAAGTTTGCGTAAAATGTTTACCGGCGATCCTGAACATGTCATCAATTTCTTCAAATTTATTACACAGGAATTAAGAGAAATAATGGCTGAACTTGGTTTCAGAACAGTGAATGAAATGATTGGTCAGGCAGATTATTTGCAAATGCGCGATAATATTTCGCACTGGAAATTTAAACACATTGATGCATCTGCAGTGTTATACAAAGAACCTGCATCATTAAATACTTCTGTTTATTGCAGCGAAAAACAAGATGACATTTTAAACGATGCGCTCGACTGGAAGTTGCTTGAAAAAGCGCAACCAGCAATTTATCATCAGCAAAAAATTTATACAGAGTTTGAAATAAAAAACACTGACCGCACAACGGGAACAATTTTATCAAACGAAATAACAAAGCTGCATAAAGCTGCAGGTTTGCCTGCAGATACAATTCATTTTAAATTTAAAGGAACAGCAGGGCAAAGCTTTGGTGCTTTCAATACAAAAGGTGTAACGCTTGAACTGGAAGGTGATGCTAACGACTATTTTGGCAAAGGCTTAAGCGGCGCAAAACTTATTATTTATCCTTCACAGAATTCAACATATATACCCGAAGAAAATATTATCATCGGCAATGTTGCATTATATGGCGCAACTGCCGGTGAAGTTTTTATTCGCGGTAAAGCAGGAGAACGTTTTTGTGTGCGCAATTCAGGTGCAACTGTTGTGGTTGAAGGTGTAGGCGATCATGGTTGTGAATATATGACTGGTGGCGTTGCTGTGATTCTTGGAAATACGGGAAGAAATTTTGCTGCAGGCATGAGCGGTGGTATTGCGTATGTGTATGATGTGAATGGAAAATTTTCTGAAAACTGCAATAAAGAAATGGTTGATTTAGACCCGGTGAGCGAAGAAGATGAAATACTATTAAAGGAGTTAATCAATAATCATTATTTAAATACAGGAAGCACAGTTGCAAAGTTTATGTTGGATGATTTCGATAATCAGTTGAAGAATTTTATAAAAGTATTTCCGAAAGATTATAAGCAAGCGCTTCGCCAGCACAGTTTGCAACCGCAAAATCAAAACATATAAATATTTTAAGTAGAAGTTTAACTTACAACTTATCACACAAAACTTACCACTCAAATGGGCAAGCCAACAGGATTTTTAGAATTTGAAAGAGAGTCGCCGGTAAAAATTCCGGTAGTAGAAAGAGTAAAAACGTATCAAGAATTTATTGGAAGATATAGTGATGTTGAACTCAATCATCAGTCTGCACGTTGCATGGATTGTGGCGTTCCGTTTTGTCATCAAGGTTGTCCGCTTGGAAATATAATTCCAGAATTTAATGATGCAGTGTATCGCAAAAGCTGGAAAGAAGCGTATGAAATTTTAACTGCTACAAATAATTTCCCTGAATTTACAGGTCGCATTTGTCCAGCACCATGTGAAAGTTCGTGCGTGCTTGGCATCAATCAACCGCCTGTAACTATTGAAGAAA
>JBDUBY010000036.1:0-11928 GCA_040003735.1 Parafilimonas sp. | reverse complement strand
CTATATACCAGCTTGTTCCTTTTCTGCGCGCTATGGAAACCCATTCACCTTCTTCCGCATTTGGAACTACTGTTTCATCCCATACTGTTGGTACTTCTTTAATAAAATCAAATCCCGGTTGCCCTTCATAAGCCTGCGGCTCATCACACACCATCGACATATGATTTTCTAACACCACATACATGGCAAGCATATGACAGCGTGTTCCCAATACATGCGGTCGCGTTACCTGTACTTTAAAATTTGATTCAGGCATTGCCCTGAAACCGCCGAGATGATAATCCGTTGGGCCGGCAAGCAGGCGCGTGAACACTACATTTATATCATCCTGTGGCGTTATAAGATTGCCCCATTTATCATTCTCATAATTGAGCGTTCCTTCACGTGTTGATTCATTTGGATATGTGCGGCTTAAGCCAGTAGGTTTATACGCGCCGTGGAATTCAATTTCAAGATGATGTGCTGCAGCCTTCTGCAAAATCTCTTCCTGTATCTTCACCATTTCCTGGTCATCACGATCCATAAAATCAACCATCATTCCTTCAATACCCCATTTTTCAAACAAAGCAAACGCACTGTCAATTTTAGGATAAAGCGCCTGCCAGTGTACCCAAAAACGTAGACGCACACCTTTCGATTTTGCATAATCACTCAAGGCCTGTATATCTAATCCGGGTCTTGGTTTAAGTATATCTGTATTTGGCCCCGGTGAATAATCCTGGCCATCATTCTGATACCATGCAACTTTTCTATAACCAATTATTGTATGATATTGAATATTGTTTCTTGCACAGAAATCAATATAGTATTGATTGAATTCAAAATCAACGCCGGGTTCCCAAGTTGTATCGGGAGATATATCACCATTCCACCAATGAAAAGTTGCTTTGCCCGGCGCAAGCCACGATACATCTTTTATTGCGCATGAATCGCTAAGATTAGTAAGGATATTCGATGCGATAAGATCACCAATTTTATTGCTGATCATCATTACTCTCCATGGCGTATGATGCGGCAGTATTGCTTTTACTTTAAAAACACTTTGATTTGGTAATGGTGTTAGCTGGCTCCTGAGCATTCCGTTGCGTTTAATTAAACTCATGCCAGCGTAATCTCTAAGATTAGCTTCTGTAATTGCCATGTAAAATTTTTGCGGAAATTCAAACAATGCCGGCATATCTATCAGCGTATCTTTTTTTATATCTTTTAATGGCATTACACTATAACGATGCTCATGCGAAGTAGTAAAGTTTTCAAGAAAACCTACTGTTGCTGTTGGATTACCAACGATATTAAAATTTGTATTCTCATCAGTAAGCGTATAATTATCCCAATTTTTTTGTTCAGGAAATTCATAGCGAAAAGCAGCGCCATCATTAAACAATTTTACATGTAAAATCACTAGTCTTTTTTTATCATTTATTTCCTGCATTGGTATGATTGCTTCTTTAAAAGCATCATGTACTTTACTTGTTTTCCCTTCAGGCAAAGTGTAATCATCAGTGCCTTCAGCAATAACAACTTTATTTATTTTAATACCACTGCCAAACAAATCATTATTTATAAATGATAATCCCAGCGTACTATTTTCTATCAGTGTTTGACCTTTATATTTTACGGCATATTCAGGATGGCCGCCGGCAACATCAAACGAAAAAACAATCTGCCCGTTGGGCGATGCAAAATTTATTTTTTTTTGTGCTGATGATGAGACGATAAAAATCATTAAACAAAAAGGAATGGTAAATAAATGCTTGATCATTTGTGAGGTTATTATAATGATGTTAGAAATGCTGAGCAATACAATTACAATGTAAATTATACCATCAGATGTTACAGAGAAAATTTCTCTCTTACTGTTTTCAGTAATTGTAATTAAATCATGAAATCAAATTTTACTTTTGATATATGGATTATATGGAACATCTTAAAAAAGATAAAAAACTTGCGTTGTTTATTAACGAGCCTGTGCATGAACGCATCAACCCACATAAAAATATTCCGTTGCAGTTAATAACCGGTATCATGAACCAGCAACTAAATACAAAAGTTGCCAAAATAATTTATAACCGATTTATAGCTTTATACAACAACAAACCGCCAAAACCACAACAAATTTTAGATACACCAAATGAAACATTGCGTGCTATTGGCTTATCAAACGCAAAGGTGAGTTACGTAAAAAATATTGCTGCATTTTGTATTGAACACAAAATCACCGATAAAAAGTTACTTGCTATGAGTAATGAAGATGTTATTGCATTGCTTACGCAAATTAAAGGTGTTGGCAAATGGACTGTTGAGATGTTGCTGATGTTTGGTTTAGGCCGTGAAGATATTTTTTCTATTGATGATTTTGGTGTACGATCAGCGATGATAGCTATTTATAAACTTGGAAAATTAGATAAGAAAAAACAGATTGAAAAGCTGATAAAAATTGCAGATAAATGGTCTCCATATAAAACATACGGATGCCTGTATTGCTGGCGCTGGAAAGATAATGCTCCGGTTGTAAGAAAAGATAAACCATGAAGATCGTTTATCTCCAATACATGCTTTTATATATAAAATAAAAGCAGTTGTGCATTGCAATACTTTAATACAATCAGTATATCTGATAACAATGAAATAACATACGAGAAAAATATTGGCGGTCACCGTTCAAAATATAACAGATACAAATACTGTGTTTTTTAAACTTAAACTATACAGCATATTTGCGTATTGCTTATTGAGATGTAACTGCGATTATGAGAAAAACCTACGTTATACGTATTGAAATTTTTAAAGCTTCTGATAAAGAATATAGAATGCTGAAAAAATATATGAAGGAATGTGGCTTTAAAAAAGTTTCTAACAGAGGAGCGTTTTGGGAAATTTCCAAGGCAATAAAAATGGATACTGATCTTCCTGAAATTAACCGGCATATAATATCCTTACTTGAAAAGATTGATCACTCAAAAG
Organism: Parafilimonas sp.; assembly: GCA_040003735.1. Lineage (GTDB taxonomy): Bacteria > Bacteroidota > Bacteroidia > Chitinophagales > Chitinophagaceae > Parafilimonas. The sequence goes on along the minus strand of JBDUBY010000036.1, from coordinate 8,964 downwards.
TAAAGGTTACAACAGAATTTGAAACACCTGGCAACTACTTAAATAAAGCAGCTTTATAATATGCATAAATAATATTAACCTGTTTCTGGAAATCTCATCAGCATCAGAGGCTATTTCCAGAACTCAATCCGGGTAAGGTTTCCAGGCTATAGATTTAATTTCTAAAATTGATTGTGTCTCTGCTTACCCGCATTTGTTTTCACATTGTATTTTTGCAGCTTAAATTTTAAAAGTGGAGAAAGCAGCCGTTGAATCTGTTCAACCTAAAACAATATTTTCGGTTTTACTCGCTATTAGTTTTTCGCATTTATTAAACGATACCATTCAATCACTCATACCTTCCATTTATCCCATCGTAAAAGATTCTTTTCATTTAAGCTTTACGCAAGTGGGGCTCATCACGCTCACTTTTCAATTATCAGCATCTTTGTTGCAGCCATTAGTAGGTTCTTATACTGATAAAAAACCACAGCCATTTTCGCTGGCAACAAGTATGGGTTTTAGTTTAGCCGGTTTAATTTTATTATCACAATCGTCTTCTTATGCAATGTTGTTATCATCGGTGGCATTAATTGGTATCGGCTCATCAGTGTTTCATCCTGAAGCATCGAAAGTTGCATACATGGCAGCAGGTAACCGCCGCGGATTAGCACAATCTATTTTCCAGGTGGGTGGCAATACAGGCAGTTCTCTCGGGCCATTACTCGCCGCATTAATAATTGTACCTTATGGCCAGTCAAGCATTCTATGGTTTTCGTTACTTGCATTTTTAGCTATTATTGTTTTAAGCAGGTTGGGATTTTGGTATAAATCCCATTTGTTTTCACTAAAATCAAAGCCCAAATCAAAACATTTAGACAGCTCGAATCATTTATCAAAAGGCAGAATTACAGGTAGCATCATTATTTTATTAGTGCTTATTTTTTCAAAGTATTTTTATCTCGCTTCCATGACGAGTTACTATACGTTTTACCTCATCCATAAATTTCATGTTTCTGTTCAAACATCACAAGTTTACCTCTTTGCATTTTTATTAGCAGTTGCTGCGGGCACCATACTCGGTGGTCCGTTAGGTGATCGCTTCGGCAGAAAATATGTAATCTGGTTTTCCATATTAGGTGCAGCTCCGTTTACATTATTATTGCCGCATGTTTCATTAGCATTTACCTGCGTGCTTAGCATATTTATCGGTATAATAATCGCCTCTGCATTTTCTGCAATACTTGTTTATGCGCAGGAATTACTGCCCGGGAAAGTAGGAATGGTTTCAGGATTATTTTTTGGATTTGCTTTTGGAATGGGTGGTTTAGGTTCGGCACTTTTAGGCGCACTGGCTGATAAAACAAGCATTGAACATGTTTATAATCTCTGCGCTTTTCTTCCATTGATCGGATTACTTACTGCATTTTTACCTAACCTCAAGCGCAGTTAAGTTAGTAATTTTTTCGTTGCACTTTATTTGATTCATCACTTGAATGTTATAGGAACTGCAGCCATTTAAACACTGTTGTAAAAACATTGCCTCTAAATAAATTTTCTTTCTGCAACCATTTGCATTAATTAATCGTACTAATCAATAATAGAAACGAATCATAAGTACAAAGCCAGATCTTTATACTCTTTGCATGTAAAACATTCATGTTTGAAAACAGATTATTGTTTAGAGAATATAACGCGGGTCATACAAGGTTGTATTGAAAAAGACTATCAATATCAAAAGATAGTTTATGAGCATTATCGTGGTTACGCTTTACACATTGTTTTCAGGTACATCTATCGTTATGATAAAGCACAGGATATAGTAACGGATGGATTTATAAAAGTATTTAACGCATTTGACCGGTTTGAAACAGATGATGATGCGAACGTTGAAAAAATATTTATGGCATGGTTAAAAAAAATCATGATTAACACTGCCATTGATGAACTGCGTAAAGGTGAAATGCTTCCGGAGATTGGTAATATTTCTGCGCATGTATGGAATGTTTCAAATGCAAATGATAATGCCGATCAGTTAATGCTATATAACGATTTGGTTGTTCTTATTAAAGAGCTTCCGCCTGATTACCGGCTCGTATTTAACCTGTACGTTATTGATGGTTATACGCACAGTGAAATATCAATGATGATGAATACAACTGTTGGTACATCAAAATCAAGTTTGTCCAGAGCAAGGGCAATGTTGCAAAAGAGTTTAAGAAAAATGGAGGAATCCAAACTATGCAGGATTTAGAAAACGATATGGATGATTTGTTTCGCAAAGCTGTGGAAAATTACCAGGTTAATTCCGGCAAAAGCAATTGGGATAAAATTGTTCCGCAGTTGAGTGCAACAACTTTTACTGCAATAGAAAAGAAAAAAAATAATAGAAAAAAATATAGAGTGTTATTATTATTACTGGTGTTGATGATAGCCGGCGGTGGAATGCTCATAAAATTTAATAATAATGAAGAGTCAATATTAGTAGACAATTCTTCGAATAGAATTAGATCCAATGATTCATATAAAGAAGAAAAAAATAGCATTCAAAAATCACTTACTGAAAATAAATCAAACATAATCAGACATCTTTCAGTAGTTCAAAAAAATAAGTCAATAGAAAATGTTTTTGTATCAAATACAAACGAGAAACGTAGCAACGAAATAAGTAATGCTATTTATCAAAATAAAGTACAGCAGGTAACAACGGTATTTAATAATTCTATTACTAAAAATATTCCTTCAATAAACGATCAGCAGAATATAATTGATAAGAAAACTCCAGATGAAACAGAGCAAGAAAAATTGATTTCACCAGGAAGAAAATACGAAGACACCTTATCTGCATCTCGAGTAAATAAATCAAATAAAATAACTCTTTTTAAAAAACAACATGGCGTTTATTTTGGTGTGATTACAGGTCTCTCATTAAACAAAGTGAAAAACCAAAAATTAGGCAAACCGGGATTCGACATTGGCTTTGCATTTGGCTATCAATTCATTAATAAAGTTGCTGTTGAAGCTTTGTTATCTTTTTCAAAAAAATATTATTTCACAGAAGGCAAATATTTCAGCATGGAAAAAATAAAAGCATCTATGCCGCCTGAAATGAAAGTGATGAGTGTTGATGGCAGCAGCATGTTATTTGAAATACCGATAAAGTTTAAATACAATATCAGTAATAAAGATAAAAGCACATTTTTTTCTTCTGCCGGTTTATCATCTTATATGGTTATTAAAGAAAAAAATGATTACCATACTTTAATGAACGGAACAAATGAAATTGTTACAAATTCATACAAAAATTCAACAAGCTATTTTGCAAGTGCTGTTGATGTCAGCCTCGGTTATGAACATGCTATCGGTAATCATAATAATAAAATAAGGATTGAACCTTATGTACAAATTCCATTGAAAAAAATTGGAGTAGGCGCTCTGCCTGTTATGAGCGCGGGACTTCATTTGGGTTTTACCCTTTCGCCGCATTAATAAATAATTCAAAAAGATTTTGAACATTCCTTTTCAGTGCAAAAACTGGAACAGCAAACTATTGTCTTCAATTAACAATTTAAAACATAAATCAATTTTATGAAACACAAACATTTAACATTGGCAACACTTGCCATCAGCTTAATTGCGTTTAACAGTTGCAAAAAAGAAAACATCGCCAACGTATCTAAAGTTAGTGAAAGCGCCACATCAGAAAGTCTTGCCTCAACCGGCGAAGGTGTGGTTTATACAATGGATAATGCAGCAGCCGGCAACAATGTTCTTGTTTTTAAACGGGCAACAAATGGCGGGTTAACCAACTCTGCAATCTTTCCCACAGGTGGTACAGGAACCGGTGCCGGACTTGGCTCGCAAGGTGCTATGGTAGCAGATAAAAAGCAACACCTTTTTGTTTGCAATGCAGCAAGCAACAACATAACAGTTTTTAAAATAAACGGATGGTCTTTGATGAAGATCGATAAAATTTCATCGCACGGAACAATGCCCATAAGCGTTACAGTTCATGATGATTTATTGTATGTGCTTAATGCAGGTGATGCTGGAAACATAAGCGGATTTCGTATTTACGAAGATGGGCATTTAGAACATATTTCCGGCTCTAACCGCAAGCTAAGTACAGATACTTCAGGGCCCGCACAAATAGAATTTAACCACGCAGGTACACAGTTGGTAGTAACTGAAAAAGCAACCAATCGTATTCTTACTTATGCTGTGCAATCAGATGGTACTGCAAGTAGCGGAACAATACATTCATCTGCAGGCACCACTCCCTTTGGTTTTGAATTTGGAAAAAATAATGAGCTTATCGTTTCCGATGCATTTGGAGGTGCTCCAAATAAAAGTGCTTTAAGTTCTTACAAACTAAATAACAGTGGTGGCTTAACACTTATTACAGGTCCGGTTGCTACAAATCAAACTGCAGCTTGTTGGGTAGCTGTAACTGATGATAGCCGCTTTTGCTATACAACCAATACCGGAAGCAACAGCATCTCCGGATATTACATAAATGATGATGGTAAATTAAAACTGTTAGACGCAAATGGTATTACAGCAATAACAGGTGTTGCACCAATTGATATGGCTTTAAGCAAAGAGTCAAAATTTTTATATGCGCTTAATTCAGGTTCAGGTTCTATCAGTGCATATAAAGTTACTTTCAATGGTGGGCTCAATTCTTTAGGTGATATCAGCGATATTCCGCTTAGCGCTGCAGGCCTTGTGGCCTGGTAATAATAATTATTTAGAATTAAATTTATATAAAGTGTGAGGTGTGAAAACATGCTTCACACTTTTTTTGATAGGTTGTGATCTCGTCAGGAATCGAACCTGAATCAAAGGCTTCGGAGGCCCTTATACTATCCGTTGTACTACGAGACCAAAAAAATTATTGCGCGAAAGTAATTAACTAAATGATGCCATAAAAATATGCAGTACAAGGGAGTGATCCCGTATCAGGTTCGGGACAGGCTGCACCGTGACACCATGTAAAACTATAGCTGGTAACCAAAATTATTTTCCAAAAGCAGTGAGGTTTGTTCCAAAAATTTTTACAGCGATTGCAAGCAATATCACACCAAAAAATTTACGTACTGCAATTAAACCGGCTTTGCCTAAAATCTTTTCAAGCCAGCCTAATAAATGCAGCGCAATAAAAATTATTACAAGGTTTATTAAAACACCAACGAGAATATATTGCTGATCAAAATTTGCTTTCAGCGACATAATTGTTGTTAATGTTCCGCTACCTGCAATAATGGGAAACGCAATTGGAACAAGCGTTCCGGTGCCGCCGGCTTCCTCTTTAAAAATTTCAAGTCCTAATACCATTTCCAGGCCAAGCAAAAACATAACGATAGAACCGCCAACCGCAAATGAATGCACATCGAGGCTTAATGTTTTTAATAAAGGCTCGCCAACGTATAAAAAAGCGATCATTAAAATGCCACAAACCAGCGTAACTTTTAATGAGTTTATTTTCCCGTTTTTATTTTTTAAAGTGATGAGTATAGGTATTGAACCGATAATATCAATAACGGCAAATAATGTGAACGTTACAGTGAGCAGTTTATTAAAATCCATAGACTGATTTATGCAAAGTTAAATTTGTTTAAAGAACAAAAAGATAAATAGCTTTGTTGATATTTAATGTAAAAAAATGAAGACATTATTATTTGTTATAAGCTTATTTATTTTCGGTGGTGCGCATGCACAATCAACTGATACGGCGCATTTATACAATCCTAATGCAAACGCTGAAAAAGATATTGCTGCTGCAGTTAAGAAAGCCAAAGCCGAACATAAGTTTGTGTTGATGCAGGGCGGCGGAAACTGGTGTATATGGTGTAAGCGTTTTAGTCTTATTGTGGCAAACGATGCAAAACTTGATTCAATTGTAAATGCTGATTTTGTTTTTTATCATTTGAATTACAGCAGTGAAAATAAGAATGAAAAACTATTTGCAAAATATGGTTATCCGCAACGTTTTGGGTTTCCTGTGTTTTTAATTCTTGATGAAAATGGCAACCGTATTCATACGCAGAATTCAGAATATCTTGAACAAGGCAAAGGCTACGATAAAGATAAAATTGCTGAATTTTTTGAAGCCTGGAGTCCAAAAGCTTTAGATGCGGCGAGTTATAAAAATTAAGCGGGCAATAAATCGCAGAAATAAAAACCATAAGTATTGTTTGATTGATTATTATCATCATCAATCTTTGGCGCTTCATATTTTTTATACACAATTTCGCCTTTATAAAATTTGATCGGCTGCTTAAATATTGGCCCGTCAAAAACATAAGAATGAAACTCGCCATTTTCACCGCACACATCAATATTTTTCGGTAAATCATTTACAAAAGATTCGTCAATCAATCTTCCGCAAAAGCTTTTAGCAAGATAAGTTTCATTCACACAAACAACAATTGCTTTAAAACCAACAGCAATAAACTCTTTCATTAATTCAGTAGTATTCATTTTCCATAAAGGAAAAATACATTCAATATTTGCTTGCTCTAATTTGTGTTCACGATAAAGCTTCAGGTCTTCCAAAAAGATATCACCAAAAATAGCTGTCGTACAACCTTCAGATTTTAATGCTTCAATTTTATGCATCATGTTTTGTTCGTATTCAATCATAGTTGGTTGCTCAGGTAATTCAATTGTTTGTAACGGAATACCAATTGATGCAGCCTGCGCTTCAAGCAAACTTCTTCTTACACCATGCATTGAAATGCGATCATGTACCGCATTTACATTCGTTAGCAAATTCTGCACATAATATTTTTTTGACTGGAGTACTTTATACAAAGCCAGTGCAGAATCTTTTCCGCCACTCCAGTTAAAAAATGCATTTTCTGTCATAATTTATCATGCGTTAAATAAATATTTTTCTTTAAACAAAACATACCTGTTCTTTAATTGTAACAAACAATTTATGCAAACACAATCACTGTAGCCATCTTCAATAAAACTTCGCTCTTCAATGCTTAGCTCAATATTGTTGCATTGGCAATTTGTAATATCTCCGGCTTTGCATTCAAATGCATTATTGCAGCGTACGCAGATTTTTGTTTCATGCACAGGCATATTTTTGAAATTAATTTTTCTATAATTGAAACCGAAATCCCGCTGTAAAATTTGTTCCCTGAACGGCATATCCATACACTTCATAATAATTTTTATTATTGGTGATGTTATTTACAGATGCGAACAAATTCAATTTATTTTTCAAAAATTTATACTCTGCATATGCATTCCAAAGCGCATAAGATTTTAATTCAACTTCACTTGATGCAAACGTTACAGGATCAAAATAATTATCTGTTCTTTTATCATTAAACAATAATGTTGAAGAGATTAAAAAATGATTTGTAATATGATAGGCGGCGAAAAGATTAACCGCATTTTTTGGACGACGGAGTAAATTATAAAAGCTTGTGTCTTTACCAATTTTCTCTGTTATTTTTCCAGTGATATATGCGTATGATGCTTTTGCAGAAAACTTTGCTGAACTATAATTCAGTTCAAACTCTGCTCCGTAATCATGCTGCTTGTCACGATTCTCATAACCGTTGTTTGCATAAATAATAACATCATTAATTGTGCGGTTAAAACCTGCAATGGTTACAGATAATTTTTGTTGAATTAATTCCGTTTGAATACCTGCTTCCTGCGAATTTGATTTCTCTGGTTTTAAGTTTGGATTAGCGCCAAACGGACCAAATAATTCATCAATAGAAGGAGCTCGAAAACCGCTCGTAATATTTACAAAAAGTTTTGTTTTATCATCAATTAAATAAGATGGATTAAAACTATACGTAAAATTATTTCCATATTGATTGTGATGATTAAATCTTCCACCCAACTCTATATTCCATTGTTGTGCGTGAATAAAAAAAGATGTGTACGGACTAATAATACTGTTGGTTGTATCACTTTCTGCAATATGATACGTTTGATAATCTGCGCCTGCAATCATCTGCAAAAACTTATTGAACGAATGATGCACAAATGCTTCTGCATTATTAAATTTTCCTTTGGTTGAAAAACTGTAACTGCTTAAATAATCACGCTTCGTAAAATCATATCCATAATTGAAATAAACTGTTCCTTTATTGTAAGCTGCACTTCCGTTTAAACCCGCATTTATAAGTGAAGCATTGTAATGATTATCGCCATCAGTAAAAGCATCATCATCATACTCACCTTTAAATTTTGTATAGCGATAGTATGGCGTGATCTTAATTTTATCGCTTACATGAATGCCAACTGTTGCCTGCAACGCATCTTGTTTAAAACCATCTTTATCAAAGCCTGCTTTACCTGTTGTATCAAGCGCTTCAGAAATTCCATCTGTTGAATAATGCACATAATTTATGTTGTAATCAAGCAGTTTTGTATTTTGGCTAATATTGGCATTTCCTTTAAAACTATTATAACTTCCATAGGTTAGCAACCCGCTTAATTGCGGCTGATTAGAAGTTGCTTTTTTTGAAATAAGATTGATAACACCGGCAACTGCGCTTGAACCATACAACGTTGACTGGCTGCCTTTTAAAATTTCAATTCGATCAATATTTTCAAGCGATAATAAGCGAATATCAAAACTGCCATCAACACTTGCAGGATCGTTCAGCGGAATTCCATCAAGCAATATCAAAGTATATTTTGCAGTAGCGCCAAGTAAAAAAACAGATTTATCTTTTCCAGGGTTACTTACTGCGCCGTTAAGTGTAACAGCCGTTTGTTCATTTAAAATTTGCGCAAGATCTGTTGCACCGCTTTGTTCAATTTGTTCGCGTGTAATTACCGTAACCAGCTTTCCTGTTTCGCTTAATTTTTTTGGAGATTTTGTAGCTGTTACAACCACTTCGTTTAATAAGTTACTTGTGTCTGTTTGCGCTTTTGCAAATTGTATAAGCGCTAATACAATTGTTGTAATGAAAATTTTTTTCATGCTCATTCTTCTTTTGAATG
>JBDUBY010000083.1:0-3535 GCA_040003735.1 Parafilimonas sp. | reverse complement strand
TAATCCTAAATCTGCAAAACTTGCCATCATTATAATTTGCGCAAATGTAATCTAATTGTGAGAGGTGATTGATGAATAATGAATGGAAAATATTGGATGATAATATTGATTCAGCATGTATTTTTATTCTTTAACAAAAAGCATGAAGGAACTAAAATTATTTATGGTGATGCTTGGCTGCAAACCACCGGGACGGTTTACAGAACAGCATGATATTTTTTTTGGTATCGGCAGTTCATTAAAAGAACTGGTACCACAAATGAATAATTTTTGGAAAGAAGCAGGAGGCCAAATTCATATTGATGCATGGAGAGAAATAACGCAGGTGCAGGATTATGCAATAACAATTACAGATAAAACCGATACTGCATCAACACAAAAAGAAAAATTGTTTTTTATAAATCTTGGTGGCTATAAAGAAAATGAGTTTGAAGAATTTCATTACAAAATAATAACTGTTGCTGCAGATAAAGGCGAAGCCGTGCGCAGTTCAAAACAAACAACGTTTTATAAACACGTTGGTTTTAAAGGTGCAGAATCGCATATCGACGACAAGTATGGAATTGATGTGGATGATATATACCAGGTAGAAGATATTTTGCCGGCAGAGATTAAAGAAAAATATTCAATCAGTTTATCAGTTGCAAAAGATAAACTGCATGATGAATTGCATATTGGCTACGTTAAAATTGACAAGTTGCTAAAAAGTGATCTTTAAAATAAATTTTACCTTCATTTTATAAAAACAATTTTATGGCGCATATTTTAAATGATGAAGAAGTAAAAGCTTTTTACCGCGACGGTTATGTAATTGTAAAAAACTTTTTTTCGAAAGCTGAAACAGATAAGCTGTATAATATTGCCATATCAGATAATGTTGTAAAAACAAATGCGCTGGATTTGAATGATCAAACTGGTAAAAAAACAAAACTCACTTTATGGTTTACGCCCGGTGATGATGTATATAGTTGTGTGTTGCGCAGTGAGCGCATGGTAAATTCTGTTGCTAAATTATTGGATAGCGATTCGCCTGTTTGTCATTTTCATACAAAATTGATGCAGAAAGAACCACGTGTTGGCGGCGCCTGGGAATGGCACCAGGATTATGGGTACTGGTATAAAAATCAGTTTTTATTTCCTGAACAATTGGCAAGTGTAATGATCGCTTTAACGGAAGCCAGCAAAGCCAATGGTTGTTTGCAGGTGATAAAAGGTTCGCATAAAATGGGAAGAGTGAATCATGGTTTTGCGGGTGAACAGGTTGGTGCTGATATGGTAATGGTAAATCATGCGCTGGAGGTTATGGAGCATATTTATGTTGAACTTGAAGCTGGTGATGCATTGTTTTTTCACAGCAATATTTTACATCGTTCAGAAGCAAATACAAGTGATAAGCCAAGATGGAGTTTGATATCGTGTTATAATTCTTTATCAAACCCGGCTTATAATGATGAAAGTGTTTCATGGAAAGAGCCGGTAAAAATTTTACCTGATGATGCATTGATGAGTGATGCCGTTGGCAGTGCATCAGACCAGGGAGATTTTTTGAAAAAAGAAAAAGATCCCGCATTAAAAGAAACAGGATGGGAAAAAGAAGTTGCCACAAATTAAAATGATATATTTTTAAGCCGTTATTATAACAACTTAAAGTTTTTAATCCATAAGACTATACCGTATGAAACTACTCCGGCATGTTAGTGCAATGAAGTATATAACTTATTGCTTTTGTTTAATTTTTATATGTGCTTCCTGTAAAAAAGAAAAGTTTTCCAATATTGCAAGCACAAGTGCTATTGATAATAGCAAACTAATAAATAATGGATTGGTTTTTATAATGAAGGACAGGCATCCGGGCACTATATATGCGCTTGATGCAATTTCCGGCGCTGTTAAATGGCAATATGCCAACGATAGTGATGTTGAATCATTTTCATCTTCTGCATGCGTGGCAAACGATATTTTATTTACGGGCGTTACATCTTATGGAAGTGAAGCATCACCGGGCTTTAAAACATTGTTATGTGCATTTACTGCGCGTACGGGCAGAATGCTTTGGGTAACCGTGTTAAACAACGGCCTTACTTCTTTAAGTAATCCAACGTTCGAAAATGGCGTTGTGTATATAGCAGCTGAAAAAAGGTTATTTGCTGTAAATGCTGCTGACGGAAATATAAACTGGAAAATGACCGTTGACTCGGGAACAAGTGATAATGAGCTTTGCTCACCCACTGTTGTAAACGGAACAATTTACATCGGCAATAAAAGGCATTTGTTTGCTTTAAATGCTGCAGATGGTGCGGTGAAATGGCAAAGAAATGCTGACCTGTCTTTCTCTTCGCCAACTGTTTCCCAGGGTATGGTAAGTTTTGTAGATCATACAGATGGTTCAATAAAAGCGTATGATACGAGTGGTAATCCACAATGGCGGTTCAACAAAGCAGGATATCTTATCGGTTCAACAACCACTAACAGCAATTTCGTTTACCAGGGCATAGGTTATCCTTTTGATACGCTAAATAGTTTCGCACTGCAATGCAGTACCGGCGCGGTTAAATGGAATTATGCTGAAGCGATTGAAAACACCGTTGATAATACCAAATGTGGCGACCCGTTTTACTTTAATAACACTTTGTATGTTGCATTGAGAGATAGTTTGCTTGCAATAAGTACAACCGGTGCGCATAATAAAAAATGGAGCTATTTTACAGGTTTGCCCAACAATAATAGTTTTTCAACATCATCACCTGTTGCAGGTAACGGTATCGTTTATGTAATGACCATACAAAAAAATTTATATGCATTAAATGAAGTAAGCGGAGCATTAATATGGCAATTTAATGTAGGCGGCGATTATCCGAATTATTCACCTGTTATATTATATAATGATGGCACCGCTGTTCACCCAACAGGAAGCGGCATGACACAATAATTAATTTAATTCTACGAGTTGCGATTGAACTTTTTCACCATAAAAAATGGTTGCATGGTTATTGAAATCTTCTGTTGAATCCGTAGTATAAAACTGGATGGATTTATTTTTTGAAAGCAGCGATTCAATCTCTGTATGCCGTTGTAAATAATCTTTCAAACTCGCAGCAACAATTTCGCCTTGTGCAAGAACCTCGACATCTCCAGGCAGAAATTTTTCTATTCTTTTTTTTATTAATGGATAATGAGTGCACGCCAATAAAATTGCGTCAATCTTATCATCTTGCTGCATAAGTTCATGTAAGTATTTTTGAATAAAATAATCTGCAGCTTCATTTTCAAATTCATTATTTTCTATTAGCGGAACCAACATAGGGCAAGCTTGCTGAACAACTATTGCATCAGGAAAAAATTTATCAATTTCTATTGCATAAGAATTTGAATTAACCGTACCGTGTGTTGCCAAAATACCAACATGTTTTGTTTTGGAATAATTGCCAATAATTTCTGTGGTGGGCCGGATGACACCCAATATTTTTTTGCCAGGAAATTTTTTCAGAAGATCATTCTGCTGAATAGTGCGCAACGCTTTTGCAGATGCAGTATT
>JBDUBY010000403.1:0-11988 GCA_040003735.1 Parafilimonas sp. | reverse complement strand
TTTTTGCAAACATTAGCCAGTTTCCATCAAGCGTTGCTGTAAAATTTACAATCTTACTCACATCATCTTTACATTTTACTGTAAGATTTTTTTGTGTTTTAAAAACAGTTCCATCTTTCCATTCAACAGAAATAATTACCGGCGCAATTGTGTCAATTAATAAACTTGCATCACCTAATTCATCAAAGCTGCCAAGCATATAATCGTTTTGCCATTCACCTTTTATAACCGTTTTTGAATTGCCGCTTATTAGTTGCATTACTGTTTTATTTTTCAAAACATCATCTAAAATTTTGTCTGTTTTAATGGCAACAGTATAATTGTCATGCACAGGAATTGTATAATTACCAACATGTATAGTAGCAGAAATTTGCTTTGTGTTTATTGATGGCGTTTCATAAAAAGTTAACGGCAACGCATCATAAAAAGCGTATTTATCAAAATTAATTTTTGAATTCTTTGTTTCAATATCATTCACATCGTTTACATCACACACAATTGCATTTGCTGGGAAAGAATAATTTTTTTGCAATGCGCCATCATACTGAATTAAAAAATTTATGCTGCTTGTATTTTGCTGTTCATCGCTTATTTCAATTTTAATTTTATGTATTGATGTATCATACAACAAAATTTTTCCATCGCTTTCAAGCTGCGTAAAAACATTCAATTTATTTCCCGGTAATATCGAAAGATATTGAATGCCTTGCTTATTAGTCATCCATCTTTTGTAATCCATGCAGGCATTTACATAGCGGCTGTCATCGTAAGAAAAATTATTCAGATTAAATTCAAACAACAAAGAATCATCCATATACAATGCTGAATGATAAACGCCAAAACGAAACGGCGAGGCATTATTCAAATCCTCCATGCGCAAGCCAAGTGTTATTATCGGTGATCCAACTTTTGCAACTTTATTTTTTGTTGTGTAAGAATTATCCTTTTTTATTATGGCAATTTGTTCCGGTGAAAGTGAATAAATACTGTATCGCCTATCATAATAATATAATCCATAAATAACAGGCGCAATTTTATCAGGTACATTTAATCTAAACAATAACGGATCAAGATTATTGCCTGTTTTTGTATCGCGAATTTCAAAATGCAAATGCGGGCCTTGCGAGCCACCAGTGTTGCCGCTGTTTGCAATAAATTGTCCCTTCGTTACAGTAAACATATCTGCAGGCAAATCAAAATCTTGCTCCCATTTTTCCTCTTTATATTGTTTGGTTTCAAGATATTTTTCAAGTGCATCATAAAAAGAATTCAAGTGGCCATATACAGTTGTATAACCATTTGGATGCTTTATATAGATTGCTTTTCCGTAACCATATTTTTCAATTTTAATATGGCTGATATAGCCATCTGCTGTTGCAAATACAGGTAAGTTTTCTCTGCCTTGTGTACGAATATCCAAACCCATATGAAAATGATCTGGCCGCAACTCTCCAAAATTTGAAGCCAGTTGTATGGGAATATTTAGCGGGTCTCTGAAATAATGTTGCGGATAGTTTTGTGCCTGTACAAAAAAACTTTGTGCGGCAAAAAATAAAATAAATATACTTCGTTGATGTAGTCGCATGGATTCACTCAAAAATAATACATGAGATTTTAAAGACATCATGCTTATGTTTTTATTATGATGCAATGCAGATATTTTTGCATTCTTTTTATGAAAGATTTTTTACAACAAATATGGTGGGGCAATTCAATAAAGATGTATGCAATTGTGCTTGCGGAGCTGATTGCTGTCTGGATAATTTTTAAGCTGATCAAAAAATTTATAATTGCTATATTAAAAAAATTCGCCGGCCGCACTACATCGGAATTGAATGATGCTATTATTGCCGCGGCGGAAAAATTCATTCTTCCTTTTGTGTGGTTTACTATTTCTTATGCAATTATTGACCAGTTAAACTTTACCACACACGCAGAACATGTTTTAAAGGTTGTTATTGCTGTTATTACGGCATATTATTTTGTTCGCTTTATCAATCATGTAATTCATTTATCGGTGTTGCTATATATGCAGCGCAAAGGCGAAGCACCCGAACGCATAACACATCTTAGCGGTATTTTGATTGTTGTAAAAGCATTGATTTGGATTGCAGGCATTTTAATGCTTATTGAAAATCTTGGCTATAACATTACTACCATTATTACAGGCCTTGGCATTGGTGGTATTGCTATTGCGCTCGCTGCACAAAATATTCTTACCGATCTCTTCAGCTATTTTGTAATATTTTTTGATAAGCCTTTTGAAATTGGCGACGTTATTTCTGTAAATAATATTACAGGAACTGTGGAACGCATCGGCATAAAAACTTCGCACATAAGAGTTGTAACGGGCGAACAATTAATTATGCCGAATACAGAACTTGTAAAATCAACCATAAAAAATATTAAACGGCTGCAACGCAGAGGTGTAATTTTTAAAATGAATGTGCGTTACGATACGGACAATAATAAATTGAAAGACCTTCCGCAAATTATAGAAAGCATTATAAAAAAACAGGAACAGGCAACTTTTGAAAGATGCCATCTTATTGCATTTGCTGATTTTAGTATTACGTTTGAAACGCTCTATTTTATTAATTCTTCTGATTACACATTGTTTCTTAACACACAACAAAATATCTATTTAGAAATATTAGATGCCTTTGCAGAAAAAGGAATTGATTTTGCTTTTCCGGGTCAAACATTTATTTTGCAGCATCCGGCTGATGCGAATAAAGCCAATAAGATAGTTTGATTTATTACTTTTCATCATTCAAAAAATACGTCAAAAATGGAAAATGATCAAGTTAACAAAAATTCATCCCGCAGAAATTTTATTAGAAATACTGCTGCTGCAGCCGCAGGATTTTATATTGTTCCGCGCCATGTGTTGGGCAGAGGTTACATAGCACCAAGCGATAAATTAAATATCGGTGCAATTGGAGCAGGCGGAAAAGGTGGCGATGACATTAATCATTTTTTTGAAAGCGGCAAGGCAAACATTGCTGTGTTGTGTGATGTGGATGACAGGAGTTCGGCAGAAAGCAGGAAAAAGTTTCCCAATGCAAAATATTATAAAGATTATCGTGAAATGCTTGATAAAGAGCATAAGAATATTGATGCATGTAATGTTTCCATCCCGGATCATAATCATGCAGTAGCAGCCATGGCTGCAATGCAGTTAGGCAAACATGTATATGTGCAAAAACCTTTAACCCATGATATATATGAAGCACGCATGTTAACGAAGGCAGCGCATCAATATAAAGTAGTTACACAAATGGGTAACCAGGGTGCAAGTGGTGATGGTGTAAGGCAATTGATTGATTGGTATAAAGCGGGTATTGTAGGCGATATTCATACAATTTATTGTTTTACTGACAGGCCTGTTTGGCCACAAGGAATTGAACGCGGACCAGCTAAACCTGTGCCTGCAGAACTTGATTGGAATTTGTGGTTAGGCACTGCACCACAGAAAGATTACATAGACAACCTGGTGCCGTTTAACTGGCGTGGCATGTGGGATTATGGAACAGGTGCATTGGGCGATATGGCTTGCCATATTATGCAACCAGGATTTGCAGTGCTTGATTTAGGTTATCCAACATCTGCTGAATGCAGTGTTGCCACAAGGTATGTTGCTAACTGGCAAAAAGCATATTATCCTGATAGTGGCCCGGTTTCATCACACATCATTCTTACATTCAAACAAAAACATAATAAACCCGATTTAAAATTACATTGGATGGATGGAGGAATTCAACCTGAACGTCCCGCAGAATTAGGGCCGAATGAACAAATGGGCGATGGCGGCAACGGAATAATTTTTATTGGTACAAAAGGAAGTATGATGGCAGGCACTTACGGTATCAACCCACAATTGTTGCCAACATCGAAAACTAAAACAACAATAGTTCCGCAAACAGTTGCACGTGTTCCAAATGGCGATGATGGCCATTATGCTGCATGGGTTGAAGCTGCCAAGGCTGGTTATAATAGTAAAGAAGCAAATAATTTAAGTTCAAGATTTGATTTGGCCGGGCCACTTACAGAAAGTGTTTTGATGGGCAATCTTGCCATTCGCAGTTATAATGTACGCAAACAAAATACGACTGGTGGATGGGATTATCCTGGTCAGCATATTCAATTGATTTGGGATGGCGACAATATGAAGATCACCAATTTTGATGATGCCAATCAATTTGTAAAACGTACCTATCGTGACGGCTGGAGTTTAGGTGTATAAATTGTTTTAAGCTTAATATTTTATAGTTATAAAAATCAGCAACAATTGTTGCTGATTTTTTTTATGATACCAGCTGCAGCATTTTATGGCATCGTCCCTGTAGCCTGTCCGCAACTTAATTGGGGATCACTCCCTTCTACTATTATTTTTCTTGTCAACTTTAGTCTTACATTCATAGAATATAAATAAGCAATAAGCATTTTAATTGGTTTGCTTTTTGCACAGATGATTAAAACAATTTTATGTATAACGATAATCCAGAAGAAAATCAAAAACATGTTCCTCAACCTGATCCGGAAACTAGCAATGGTTCTAACGTAGAAAAAGATCCCGATGAATGGATAACAGGTGCCGAACCAATGACGGGTGCACAAAAATCTTATTTGAAAACTTTATCTGACGAAGCAGGCGAAGAATTTGATGAAAACTTATCAAAAGCTGCTACATCAAAACGCATTGATGAGCTGCAACAGAAAACAGGCAGAGGTTTAAACCTGAATAATCAATCAGAAGAGTAAATTACTCTTCTTCTCTGCCAAACAATTTACGCAATTCATTTTTGGACTTACCGAGCACCTTTTTTTGTGCAGCAGACAAATTATCGCCTGCACGGTTTTCGTAAAAATTGATCATGCTCATTGCAGATTGAAACGGGCCTGTCTTTTTACGTTTACTTTTTTCGGCAGAACGTTTAACAGACTCAGCAATTTTCTTTGGATCTTTTGATTTGAAAATATCTCTTTCCAAATCCATTGCGTCACTTGTTTGCGTAACTTTTTTTGACCACTTTTTTGGAGAGGATTTTTTTGCCGCTTTCTTTGTTGAAGATTTTGCTGCTGCTTTTTTAGGTACGCTTTTCTTGGCTGCTTTCTTTTTAACTGCAGATTTCTTTACCATAACTTTTTTATTTAATCTGCTTCAATCATAATACCAGTTTTTCAAATTAATTATTCGGAATAATTTTTTCAGATTCTTGTGTCTTGTTAAAGGCGATCACCATTTTATTGCGATCAAATTCCTTTTCATTATTTGATAAAAAAATAGTAGCAACTCCATTACCGATAAAATTGGTGAGTGCTCTTGCTTCACTCATAAACCTGTCAACACCTAACAAAAAAGCAAGGCCTTCAACAGGTATAATTTTTACTGCAGTTAAAGTTGATGCAAGCACAATAAAACCGCTGCCTGTAACGCCGGCCGCACCTTTTGAAGTAATCAGCAATACACCAATTATAACCAGGATTTGATGCATGGATAAATCTATGTGATATATCTGCGCTAAAAACATAACAGACATAGAAAGATAAATCGTAGTTCCATCAAGATTAAATGAATAACCAGCAGGCACCACCAAACCTGTTACAGATTGTGAGCAACCCATGCGTTCAAGCTTTTCAATTAAAGAAGGCAATGCGGCTTCAGAAGATGAAGTGCCTAAAACAATCAGCAACTCTTCGCGTATATATTTTAAAAATTGAAAGATGCTGACCTTATAATAACGCATTAATAAACCAAGCACAATAAATATAAAACATATGCAGGTTATATACACGCAAATCATTAATTTACCAAGCGGCAATAATGTATGCAAACCAAACTTACCGATAGTGTATGCCATACCTCCGAAGGCACCAAGCGGCGCTAACAACATTACAAAACGCAACCCTTTAAAAACATATTTTGATACAACTGATAATGGCTTGATTATTCTTTGTTTTTGTTTGTATTTGCTCAGCCAGATTCCAAAGAAAATAGCAATGATCAATATTTGCAATGTTGGATTTTCTTTAAAAAATCCCCACCACGTAAATTCATTTGCCTGTTTTACATAACCTGAAATATCACCGCCTTTTATCTCAGAGATATTTACACCACTTCCGGGTTGTATTAAATGAGAAACGATAATCCCAATCAGCAAAGCAAATGTTGTAAGAATTTCAAAATATAAAATGGCTTTGCCACCAACGCGACCTGCTTTTTTCAAATCACCCATATTACTTATGCCAAGGCAAATCGTAAGAAAGATGATTGGATAAATAAATACTTTAACTACAGCAATAAAGTCGTTACCAAGAAACTGCATTTTCACGGCTGTACCAGGATAAAACTTGCCAAGTAAAGCACCGGCAGTAATAGCAAGAAGCACCCAGAAAGTAAGATTGGAAAAAATTTTTTTCATGGCAGTTATTTGCTTATCGCTGATGATTTATTAAGCGCAGAATTCAATTCATATAATGTGCAACTTCAATCATAATGTTATCAAAGTTGAAATAAAATCCGAAACTGTCTCTTATGTTTTTCGGTTTGTTGCCAACGTCAATTCCATCATTTTTTAATTGCTGATACGTAGTTATTACTTCTTCTTTATTATCTAATATAAAACCGATATGAAAGGCATCTGGATAAACAATATTGCCATCTTTATTTTTCATGATGACAAGCGTAAAATCACCTGCTCCATTTAAAACAGCAACAATGTTATCGCCTTTAATTTCAATGCATGTAAAATTGAAATATTTTTCAAAAAAATGAATCGTATTTGCAACATCTGAAACAACTAAATTAATATGATTGAGTTTCATTTTTATTTACTGATTTAGCTAAATGGATTTTGTAGCGCATCATTAAAATCAATCCATATTTCGCGTACAATTTCAGCAGCAGGTTTTATATCTTTTATTAAAGCGCTCACTTCTCCAATTTCTAATTCACCTTCATCAAGATCGCCTTCAAGCATTCCTTTTTTTGCACGGCCATGACCTAACATTGCGGCTAATTCTTCTTTTGTTGCGCCACGCGCTTCAGCTTCTTTTATCTCCTCAAAAAAATTATTCTTAAACATCCTGACAGGCACAACTTTTTTCATGCTCAGCATGGTATCGCCTTCTTTACTATTTACAATTGCCTGTTTAAAAAATATATGATTTGATGCTTCGTTACTGCAAACAAAACGGCTTCCTACCTGCACGCCATCAGCTCCTAAAATCATTGCAGCAAGCATTTGCTTTCCGGTTGCAATACCGCCTGCAGCCAACACCGGGATTTTTATTGTATCACAAACAGCAGGTATTAAAACCATTGTAGTTGTTTCTTCACGACCGTTATGGCCTCCAGCTTCAAAACCTTCTGCAACCACAGCATCACAGCCCGCATCTTCCGCTTTTTTGGCAAAAGTGCTGCTGCTTACTACATGTACAACCGTAATTCCATGTTGCTTTAAAATCGGCGTCCATATTTTAGGATTACCAGCGCTTGTAAAAACAATTTTTATTCCTTCATCTATTACAATTTTAATATGCTTTTCAATATCAGGATATATCAGGGGAATATTTACTCCAAATGGTTTTGGAGTTGCCGCTTTGCATTTTTGAATGTGCTGTTTTAAAACATCAGGATACATGCTTCCGCTTCCAATTAATCCCAAAATACCAGCATTGCTTGCTGCACTCGCAAGCTTCCATCCGCTTGTCCAAACCATACCGGCTTGCACTATTGGATATTCAATGTTAAAAAGCTGTGTAATTCGATTATTAAAAGACATACATGAAGTAAACTGGAGTTCGAAAGTAAAACCAATTCCCCGTTACAATATATGTTTAGAAAATAAAGATGTAATTATTGAAGACAGATGTGTTGATTATCCCGGCTTATGAAATTAATGATAACTATTAACCGGGTAGTACGAAATAAACCTTCTTAAAATCGTATTCTTTTTTGCCTGGTCTATCTGCGATTTTTTATCAAAAGATGAACCGCCGGAAGTTGAAGGTTTTTTGGTAATAATTTTTTCTTTAGGCTGAACAAGAACAACAGTAGTTGCAATGATGCAAACTAAAGCAATAAGCAGAGATATGTTCTTAATGTAGCGGATGACAGCTGTTTTAGAATACGAATGTAATCGTAAAAGTGTTTACAAAAGATTTTTTTCATGTTAAAAAATTCAAAACAATAACAAAGTGATTTTTATATTGACCAGATATAATATACGAATTGTATTAGGTTTGCGCATTAAATAAAAAGCTGCCATGAACGAAAATTTTGTTAAGCGTATTTATTCAGAAGTGCAGGAAATAGAAGCATCCGGTTTATTAAAAAAAGAAAGAGTAATTACAAGCCCGCAGGGCGCTGAAATTGTTGTGAATGATAAAACCGTTTTGAATTTTTGTGCAAACAATTATCTTGGTTTATCGTCACATCCAAAAGTAATAGAAGCTGCACATAAAGCAATTGAAACACATGGTTACGGTATGAGCAGCGTACGTTTCATCTGCGGAACGCAGGATATTCACAAAGAACTTGAGCAAAAAATTTCTACATTTTTAGGAACAGAAGATACCATTTTGTACTGCGCCGCTTTCGATGCAAATGGCGGTGTATTTGAACCTTTATTTAATGAGCAGGACGCAATCATCAGCGATGCTTTAAACCATGCATCGGTGATTGATGGTGTGCGTTTGTGCAAAGCGCAGCGTTATCGTTATGAGAACAATAACATGGAAGATCTTGAAGCAAAATTGTTAGACGCTGCACATTTGCGCAGCCGCATTATTGTTACAGATGGATCTTTCAGCATGGATGGAACCATTGCACAACTTGATGTTATTTGCGAACTCGCTGAAAAATATGATG
The DNA here is from genome assembly GCA_040003735.1 of Parafilimonas sp. GTDB lineage: Bacteria > Bacteroidota > Bacteroidia > Chitinophagales > Chitinophagaceae > Parafilimonas. The sequence goes on along the minus strand of JBDUBY010000403.1, from coordinate 3,113 downwards.
CGATTGTTATGATTGATGACAGCCATTCAACAGGCTTTCTTGGCAAAACAGGTCGCGGCACGCATGAGTATAAAAATGTGATGGGAAAAGTTGATATCATCACCGGCACTTTAGGCAAAGCATTAGGCGGAGCGAACGGTGGTTTTACCAGCGGCAGAAAAGAAATCATTGAAATGTTGAGGCAACGCTCAAGGCCTTATCTTTTTTCAAACACACTTGCACCTTCAATTGTAGGTGCATCAATTGCTGTTTTTGATATGCTGACGGAAACAACTGAATTGCGTGATAAGCTTGAAAGCAATACAAAGTATTTCAGAACGAAAATTACGGAAGCCGGATTCGATATAAAACCCGGCGAACATCCTATTGTTCCAATTATGTTATACGATGCTGTTGTTGCACAAAACTTTGCTTCGAAACTATTGGATGAAGGAATTTATGTAATTGGATTTTTTTATCCTGTTGTTCCAAAAGGGCAGGCACGTATTCGTGTGCAGTTAAGTGCCGCGCATGAAAAGCATCACATTGATAAAGCTGTTGAAGCATTTACTAAGATTGGAAAAGAATTAGGTGTATTGAAAAATTAATCAAACAAAATAAAATGTTCAGGCACAAATTTTCATTGCTGTATTTTTTGCTTTTTACTTTTTACTTTTTCTCCTGTACGCCAAACAACATTAAGTCAGATGACAGCCTGAAGAAATATTTCGATCAGTACAATGTTACCGGCACGTTTGGTATGTACGATAATGCCCATGCTTCATTTACTATTTATGATCTGCATAGATATGCTGACAGCGCTTTTCTTCCTGCATCAACTTTCAAAATTGTAAACTCATTAATTGGTTTGCAAACGGGTGTAATTAACAATGAAAAAATGGTTATTCCGTGGGATGGTGTTGTGCGTGCAGATACAAACTGGAATAAAGATTTAACCATGGAACAGGCTTTTAAATTATCGGCCGTTCCATATTACCAGGAAGTGGCACGCAGAATTGGAAAAGATACTATGCAACTTTGGCTGGATAGTATTGGCTACGCTGCAAAATATGGACATGCAGAAATACATAATGACCTTGATTCTTTCTGGCTTGATAACAATTTTAAAATTACTGCCGATGAACAACTCGGCCTTGTAAAAAAATTATATTTTGATCAGTTGCCCTTTCAAAAACGCGTGCAGGAAGTGGTAAAAAAAGTAATGCTGCAGGAAGAAAATGCTAACTATAAATTAAGCTACAAAACAGGCTGGGGTTTTAAACCTGATGGCACATCAATCGGTTGGGTTATTGGCTGGGAAGAAGAAAACGTGCATCCGTATTTTTTTGTGTTGCAAATTCAAGGCCCGCATAATATGGATATGCGAAACATCCGCATATCTATCTTAAAAGATATTCTTACGCAGTATGGATTTTTTAAGGGCACGAAATAAAAAATTTTGGAACAGCTTTGAATAAATATTAAGCTTTTGTTGTGTTACTCCCTTGTACTGCAACAATTCTGTTCAGCTTTAGAATTATAATCAAACTATAAATTTTTTACCTGATTCTTTCAATTGGCGCAATGCTTGTAGCTTGCAGCAATCGCCATGTTATCTTTTGAACATACAGAATATTTACTTGGTTTGCTGTTGGTAATTCCTTTGGCTTTGCTTTTTTTTTCTGTATTAATATGGAAGAAAAAAGTAAGAAAAGCTTTAGGTGATGAAAAGCTCATTAACCAACTTACAAAAAATTATTCTGCGCAACGTTATAAACTAAAGTTCATCCTTATTGCATCATGCATTTTACTATTAATTTTTGCTGCCGCCAATTTAAGGAAACCAATTCCAGGTGAGAAAGAAAAGAAAGCTGGCATTGACGTTATGATTGCATTGGATGTAAGCAAAAGCATGTGGGCAGAAGATACGAAACCTTCAAGGCTGGATGCGGCAAAACAATTTTTAAACCTGCTTGTTGACCGCATGGATGATAACCGTGTTGGCCTCGTATTATTTGCCGGTAGAGCTTTTCTGCAAATGCCGCTTACATCAGATTTTAATGTTGCAAAATTGTATGTGTCTAATGCTTCGCCTGACGCCATGCCGATGCAGGGAACCGTTGTTGGTGATGCATTGCAACTATGCGAAAATTCCCTCGACACAAAACAAAAAAAATATAAAGCCGTAGTTTTAATTTCTGATGGTGAAGATCATGATCCGCATTCAACAGATGTGCTGCAGAAGCTGTCTGATGATGGCGTAATTGTTTATACAGTTGGTGTTGGCAGTGTTGAGGGAGCGCCGATTATGGAACCTGGTGCAAATACATACAAAACAGATGTAAATGGCCAAACAGTTATAAGCAAATTAAACGAAACCGAACTAATGAAGATTGCGCAGCAAACGGGTGGCGCTTACCAGCATTTGGATAATGCAGTTGCAACTGCAAATAAAATTGCCGGTGCATTAGATGGCATGGAAAAAAAAGCAATAGAAACACAAGGAGACATGAAGCAATATGCTTCTTTCTATTATTTTTTTGTATTAACGGCTTTGCTGATTTTAATTGCTGAAGTATTTATTTCAGAAACAAAAAGAAAAGCTTGAAGTATTTTATAACGATATTATTTTTTGCAAGTGCAATTTTTACATCAGCACAGGAAGTAAATAATTATATTCAAAAAGGTAATGAAGCTTATCACAAAGGTGATTTTGATGCGGCTGTAGATAATTATAAAAATGCATTGAGGAAGCAGCCGAAAAATAATACGGCACGTTTCAATCTTGCGAATGCTTTGCAAAGACAAAATGAAACCAAAGAAGCAAAAAAAAATTATGATGAAGTGCTCGCAAGTACTGGCATTAATTCTTTAAAAGCAGAATCGAATTATAATAAAGCTTTAACGCTGATAAAAGAAAAAGATTTGGTGAAAGCAATTACATCTTTTAAAGAATCTCTGAAAGAAAATCCCAATGACGATGATGCAAGGGAAAATCTGCAGAAAGCTTTAAATGAATTGAAACAACAGCAACAACAAAGTCAGCCAAAGAATAAAAAACAGCAACAGCAAAATCCAAAACAACAAAAGCAACCGCCGCTGAATAAAGAAATGATGCAGGAAAAATTTAATGA
>JBDUBY010000231.1:0-3574 GCA_040003735.1 Parafilimonas sp. | reverse complement strand
GTGTTATAAATTTTCTTCTTGAATTGTTCATGATAGCTTCGTTAGGTGAATAATAGTTTTAAAAATACTTAAATGTTTTTATGTTATAAAAATAATTACGCATGCAATAATTCAACGTAAAAACAAATAGCTAACATTGCAACTATGGCAAAGCGAATTTTATTTATTGATCGTGATGGAACATTAATTTTTGAACCTATATCTGGCAACATTGATAGTTGGGATAAACTTCAGTTTTATCCGCATGTTTTTAAATATATGAATTTGATTGCAGCAGAATTTAATTATGAATTAATTATGGTAAGCAACCAGGATGGCCTGGGAACATCTTCTTTTCCATATTCAGATTTTCAGCCAATACATGATTTTATAATTAAAGCTTTTGCAAATGAAGATGTGCATTTTGATGCAGCTTTTATAGATCCATCTTTTAAAGAAGATAAATCACCAAACAGGAAACCAAGAATTGGAATGGTAAAACAATACATGAATAATCCTGATTACGATTTGGAAAATTCTTTTGTAATTGGTGACAGAATTACTGATGTGCAGTTTGCAAAAAATCTTGGCTGTAAAGCATTGTGGCTGCATCATACAGAAGGAAAAGGCATGACAGAAATTACTGATACAGTTGAGGTATTACGTGCAACTGCATTATCACTTGAATCAAAAAACTGGAAAGACATTTATGAGTTTCTAAAAGAGAAAAATAGTTAGAACTTTTCTAGTTATTCACGTTTGTATCAAAAAAAAAGCTAACGATTGGTTAGCTTTTTTTTTAATTAGATTGACTGATTTATTGCAATCCAAAAGCTTCTTTTATTTTATCAACGTGATCAAGTTTTTCCCATGTAAAAAGCTCAACCTCTTTTGTAATTTTTTTACCATCTGGTGTACTGAAAGTTTTCTTAACAATTTCATTTTTACGGCCCATATGTCCGTATGCCGCAGTTTCACTGTAAATAGGATTACGCAGTTTTAAACGCTGTTCAATAAAGTAAGGACGCATATCAAAAATACCTTCAACTTTTTTGCTTAATTCGCCATCAGTCATTTTTACTTTTGATGTACCAAAAGTTTTTACATTAATGCTTGTTGGTTTTGCAACACCAATAGCATAAGAAACCTGCACAAGTGCTTCATCGCACACACCTGCAGCAACCAAATTCTTTGCAATGTGACGTGTTGCATAAGCTGCAGAACGATCAACTTTGCTTGGGTCTTTCCCGCTAAAAGCGCCGCCGCCATGTGCACCTTTTCCGCCATAAGTATCAACAATAATTTTTCTTCCGGTTAAACCTGTATCGCCATGAGGTCCGCCAATCACAAACTTGCCTGTTGGATTAATGTGGTAGGTTATATCACCATCAAAAAAATGGGCATAATCAGGATATTGTTTTTTTATACGTGGAATTAAAATTTCAAGTACATCTTTTTTTATTTGCTTCTGCATTTCAGCTTCATCAGCAAAATCATCGTGTTGTGTTGAAACCACAATTGCATCTATGCGAATGGGTTTGTTGTTATCATCATATTCAAGTGTTACCTGGCTTTTTGCATCAGGCCTTAAATATTTAATTTCATTGTTTTCACGGCGCAGTGCTGCTAATTCTATCAAAAGTTTATGTGCAAGACTTAATGCCAAAGGCATCAATTCTTCTGTTTCATTTATTGCATAACCAAACATCATTCCCTGGTCGCCAGCACCTTGTTCTTCTTTATCTTTTCTATCAACTCCCTGGTTTATATCTGCAGATTGTTCATGTATTGCTGAAAGCACACCGCATGAATGTGCTTCAAACATATATTCACTTTTTGTGTAACCAATTTTGCGAATAACGCCACGCGCAATTTCCTGCACATCGAGGTATGCCTTTGATTTTACTTCGCCTGCTAATACAACCTGGCCTGTTGTTACAAGTGTTTCGCACGCCACTTTACTATCTTCATCAAACGCAAGAAAATTATCAATTAAAGCATCAGAGATCTGGTCTGCAACTTTATCGGGATGTCCTTCGGACACACTTTCAGAAGTAAATAAATAAGGCATAATTTTTTTTTACAGGGTGCAAATATAAGTTATGAAATAAAAACTACGGTAGTGAATACACAATATGTAATCTCATCTTGTAATTCTGGTTATTGCCGCCACCTAATCTTACTCTTCCAATTGCAACATTATTAAGAGATGGAGATGAAATAGGCACCGCATATATAGTTTTTTCAATTGGATAAATATATTGGTTATAAGGAGCATAAACAACCAGGTTGAAAAGTGTATCTTTTCTTGTTATAACTTTTTGTACATACCGCGAAACATCGAAACTATAAAAAGACGCAGAGCGGCCTGTATTTGGATCAGTTTGAGATTTTGGTGCCACACCAAACTGAGTTAGATTGCTAACAGTATTTCCATTAAATGTCACATCATATGGAACGGCAATTCTACGCATTGAATCCTGGCTGTAAGCTGCAACAAAAAGATTTGGTGGCGTTAAAAAACCATCATCGTTAGTGTTTAAATCTGGAACCTGGTACATTAATATTTCTGCACGATGCACTACTGCATTCGGCATGCCTTTTACAGATGAGATATTTAAATTAGCATAAGTACCGGGACTTGTTTGCATAAAAATCAAATCATCGTTTGTATTTGCACTTGAAATGTAAGATGGTATTTGGGTGTTTTGATAATCTCTTAATATAGTGTTTGAGCTTGCAGATGTTAATGAATTAGGAGAAAATCTTCTTGTTAATGTGTCCTTTCCATCTAAAGTATGATAGTAAAGCGATAGGTGCGTAGCTGTATCTAATAAATTTATTTCTAACAAAGCATTGCCGGTTTGTTCTGGCTCAACAATTAAACCTCTTAAAGCAGTATAGAAGGTGGAATCATTTTGATAAACCGTTGCAGAATCATAATTTATCAATTGCTGGCCAAATGAATTATTTAATCTTATACGAAGTTGATTTGTAGTTTCTTCTTTATTAAAAACAGTTGAATCAACATCATTTAAACCGGATATATCTACAACTTTTGCTGCACCAAATTCGGTAAGTTCCTGGGCATGTTCAAAAGTTTTATTATTGTTGTAAACAGAATTTGCATTGAATAATTCTTCGGGATCCATACTATACACATGTACTCTTAGTGGTGATGATGAAAGTGTATCGCCCCACGCCCTATGAAAACTTAAACAAAGCACTACCGAATCAAGCACAACATTATCTTTTGGAAAGCCGAGATAAAATGGTGAAACAGTTGGAGCAATTTGAAAATTAACTGATGCTGTTGTTTTGCCAAAAAGAGGATCGTTTACATAACCCAAAACATGATCATCTGATATGCCTACAGAAACTGTATCGTAACCGGTATTTTTAGAAACAATATCAAGTACAGTATCTCTTGTATTTACACCATCAACCGGCGGTATTAAACCAGAACCAATATCTGTTGTTATTATTTTTGTACAGGAAAAAACCAGCGTAACAAAAATCAAAAAAAGAGCAACTATTTTGAAACGGGAGAGAGGTAAATTCATGAAAATTTTACTTCGACGCAAGCTCGTTATAC
>JBDUBY010000172.1:0-3589 GCA_040003735.1 Parafilimonas sp. | reverse complement strand
TATCTTTTTTTACTTTGGCGCAGTATTCATCAATCGTTCCGTCAAAGCCCCAGTTGGTGGCAAGTATTTTTAGTTGAAATCCTTGTTTCATATTTTTAATTGATTGTGGTTTTGCAAAACTTTCTAACGATGCAAGCATTAATGCAGTTGTAGCAGATGCAGTAGTTTGAATAAAATGTCTTCGTTTCAATCGTTAGTATTTTAAATGAAATTATAAAAAGAATTGCTATTTAAAATAACGGTATTGGTCTGACGGCTTTGAGCCGTCAGACCATTTTAACTCCAGTCAAAATCTACAATCTTATTATCCAATTTCCATTTTGCAGGAAAAGGATTCGTTAACCAATCTAATGGTTCTCCAACCGGTTGCGGTTGTGATGCATCAGCAAAACATTGTTTGATGAATACCTTTTGTTCTGCACCAACTGCATCAGGCTGCGCAGATATAAATAAAGGCGCACTGCTTTGTGCGAGCAACTGCATCCATTGTTTGTTTTTATTCCATGGAACGGCTGTTGTTAATCCAACACAATCACCATCTACTTCATAAAAATTTTTATGTTGTACCATTCTAAAACCAGTTGTATTCACGCCCATCTTTCTTGTACGCTCCCACTCTTTGCCACTTGTATCATCGCCAATGCGATTCAGTTCAAAAACACCTGCGGATAAATGACTGATGGTGTTGCATCCGATCAAATACATATCACCTGCGGCATTACGAATTGATTTATATAAATACAAAATAATTTCTGCATTTGTTTTAGAATTATCGTTGAACTGCCAGCCGGGTTCAGTCATTGTATCATTCATTTGAAATCCCCATTTGCCGAAAATATCAAAGGTTGAATAATCGTGTTTCACCATTTCAAAACCCCATTGTTTATACAACGCGATATTATTTTTTATACGCTGAATATTTTCTTCAATTGTTGGATCAAGAACCGGGTTTTCTTTATTGTCATTTTTAAAATTGGGCGCAAATAAATTTTTGCTTTCTCCGGGTTTTGCTAATAAAGGTCTTGTCCAAAGTCCGGGGCGCATACCAAGTTTTTTTATTTCCCCAACAAGCTTTGGCATGTCAGGAAATTTTTCATTTGGTTGAGAAAAATCAGTACCAGTTGACCAGCCATCATCAATAACAGAAAAAGGCTTATTGCTTGTATTGGTAACAAGTGGCGCTAACAAAGATGTATGTTGAAGTATAAGTTCAGCAGAATTATTTCCATATGCAAAATACCAATCGTTGATACCATACACAGGCTGATCAACTTTTCGTGGCTTGTCGCACATTTGTTTACAGAAACGGCGAACAGTTGCAAATACATTTTCATTACCATCATTTTTCGTTGTAACAATTTCAACAGCATTCAACGCTCTTGTGCCAAGCTGCACACCATTGCCGCCACTTCTTATATCAAGATTCAATTCCAAATTATTATCGGCAACAAGCCAGTAACAAATAGCACTGCAACCTGTTTTTACACCAAAGCAGATTGTGTTGTTACCTGCATGTTCAACGCAATACCAGGGTAATTTTTTTGTTGTGCTGATAGATTGCCAGCTAATATCTCCATACGTTCTTTCCCATGCATCGCCTAAAACAACTGCATTTTTTTGCGAAGGAATTTTCCAGGATAATTTTACTTCCTGTAATGACAATGTTGGTGATTGCACAAGTACGGCAACCGAATCTTTTGTATTCTTTAATCTTACAATAACATCTCTATAAATCCATGTTTGTTTGTCAGATGATTGTAAGGCAATATAATTATCACCTGAAAAAATCTTTATCTCGTCAGGCATTTGTATAAGTTCAACTTTATTGCCTGCTGCTTTTGCAAGGTCTGTTATCATTAACGATGCCAATGATGCGCCGGTAAGTTGAATAAAATTTCTGCGGTTCAATTGTAATTATTTTTTCAAATGTATGAAAGACAACATTGTTATACAGAAAGCTATACATGCTGACGTAAATTTAGATTGATAAGATCCCTATAAATGATTTATCGGTCAGTGATTTTGCTGCAGAAAATAATAATACATTAGTTCATGAACTTATAAGTAAGCAACATGTAAAGTCAATATCATTTCATCTAAAATTTCTGCTTTTTTCGGTTTTGCTTTAGGCTTGTAAGTATTTTTGATTCTTTAAAATTATTTGCATGGTCATTAAAAAACTATTGTTACTGTCTTGTTCGTTTACTGCTTATTTTATTGTTTCATCTTTTGCGGGTATATCACAAAATGTATTTATCAGCAATAATATTCCCGCTAAAAAAATAATGTTTGGCAACGATAAAATTAAGATGACACTTGATTATAATGAGAAAGCGAATATTTCTTCTGTTATTGTAAATGATCAGCAGGTTATTAAAGGTGATACAGGTATTTATTCATCATTAAAAATAAAAGATGCAAATTATTCAAGCCTGCAATTGTTATTACAACCAACAATTAATATCAGCAATAATAGAATCACTGTTTCCAACATATTTTATGGCGATAAAAATTTACCAATACATGAAACATGGAAGTTTATTGTTACCAATAAAAATATTCAATTCAACATCACAAGAAATATATCAAAAGCATTTATCGCAGAAAAAGTTGGATTGCCGGTTTTTAGTTTTAAAGACACCAGTGTTTGGGATGGCGCTTATACAGATTATGGCGGGCTTGCATGGTTTTATCTTTTTAATAAACGGTTGGATACTTATGGCGTGCATACAAGCGCTTCACGATTCTGGAATAATAAAACAGGCAATGGTCTTTTTATTAATGTGAATGCGCCAAACAATCATGTGGCAACTGATTATAGCAGAACATCAGATGATAAATTAACATGCACAATTGCAGTGTCACCAAACGAATTAACCTATCGTTTTGATTCCGGCACAAACAGAAGAAGATATGTGAGAGATACAACTGATGTTTGGGCGCCTGTGCAAGTAAAATCAGGCACAACAACATCAACCATTACTATTTCATACTTCGATTATAAAACAGCTTCAGACCGCGGAAACCTTATTGGTATAAATGGTGATGAAGTAAAATCTGTATTGAATACAATTGCAAGAATTGGCGTTATTGATAAGCAACATTTTGGTGGTAATAGCTGGCACACACCTTACGGTCCAATTTGTTTGCATGAACAATATATTGCGCAACTCGGGCTTGGTATTGATGATAGCAATTATTTAAAAGGTTATAAAGATTGTCTTGATTTTTATCGAGACAATGCTATAACAAAAGAAGGAAGAGTTTGGCCTCGGTGGGCATATACAAATGAAGATGCCATGCCCGGCAAGTTTACGGATAAAGGTTTTTATGAAGCGCAATGGGGATACTTGCTGGATGCGAACCCTGATTTTGTAAGCAATGTTGCAGACTTGTATAATATGAATGGTGATTTGCATTGGGTAAAAACACAAGAGCAAGCTTGTGAAAAAGCACTGGATTGGATAATGCTGAGAGATAGCAATAATAACGGGTTAGTTGAAATGATAAACGATAGTATGTCGCAAAGAAGAAGCAGTGATTGGATTGATATTATTTGGGCATCTTATGAAAATGCTTTTGTAAATGC
>JBDUBY010000407.1:0-3594 GCA_040003735.1 Parafilimonas sp. | reverse complement strand
GTAGTTGATTTAAAAATTCATCACTGCAATGCAAAAGTACTTGAAGGTTTAATACTTGATAATTTATACGATTACGACTACTTTGTTATCATGCCGCATTTCTATGAAAATATCGCTGAAGCATATAACCTTATTTTAAAAATACCGCCTGAAAAATTAATTATTCTTGATAAAGATCTTACTTATGTTGACAAAAAATATGCTGCGGTTTACCAGGATTTTAGAAATGATATTATTGAAGCTCTTGAAACCGGTTTGCAAATTTTGAAAAAATACAAAAAGCTGATTTTGGTTTTTCCTAAAATGGTTTCTTACCCTGTTGAAATTATTACCGGTTTCAGAAATTTTTGCCTGCAAAACGACTTTGAAAAGGAAATTTTATATGAAATAAAACCCGATACGGTAATCAGTAAAGAAGAAGCTTATATTGTAATTGAAGAAACAGATCTTGTGCAACTGATTAAAAACTGCAATTCAAAAAAACTAAAAGTGGGTAAGGATGTTGGCATTATTTCTTACAACGAAACGCCGCTGAAAGAAATATTGATGGAAGGCATTACAGTGCTTTCAACCGATCATGCAAAAATGGGGGAAACCGCAGCCAATCTTATTCTTGAAAATAAACACGAGAAAATAAAAAATCCGTTTACACTTATACTAAGAAAATCTTTATAATCGCACTGTATTTGCTTAAAGAGCAATTGCTTTATAATGAAATCATACCTACTATTTATTTTCCTGCTTTTAATAATTGGCTGCCATAAAACAGAAACACTTTTTCTTCAGTTATCATCATCACATACCGGAATTAATTTCAATAATAAAATTGTAGAAAACGATTCCATCAATCCGCTTGATCTTGAATTTTTATATAACGGAGGCGGTGTTGCTGTGGGTGATTTTAATAATGATGGTTTGCCCGATTTATATTTTACTGCCAGCACTACATCAAACAAATTATATCTTAATAAAGGCAACCTGAAATTTAAAGATATTACTGAGGAAGCAAAAGTGAATGGAGAAGGTGAATGGAGCAACGCTGCTTCTGTTGTTGATATTAATAATGATGGATGGGAAGATATTTATGTATGTACAACAATCAAATCTAATCCGCAACAAAGACGAAATCTTTTATACATTAACCAGGGATTGAATAAAAATGGCGTTCCTGTTTTTAAAGAAATGGCTGCCGAATATGGGTTGGCAGATACAAGCTGGAGTGTGCATGCTGCTTTTTTTGATTATGATAATGATGGCGATCTCGACATGTATCTTGTTACTACAAAATTGGCAAGAAGAGAAAGTGTTTCCTTTAATTCAAATGCTATAAAAAATGATAGCAGTGATATTGATAAGTTATATCGAAACGATTGGAATCCTGTTTTAAAACATCCTGTGTTTACAGATGTTTCAAAACAAGCAGGCATTAATGAACATGGTTTCGGGCTTGGAGTAAATATTGTTGACATTAATAACGATGGATGGAAAGATATCTATGTTACAAATGATTTTTTTGGCAGCGACCATCTTTGGATAAATAATAAGAACGGAACTTTTACAGATAAGGTTCAGCAATATTTTAAACACACATCGCAAAATGCAATGGGCAACGATGTTGCCGATATTAATAATGATGGCTTGCCCGATGTTGTAGCGGTTGACATGAATCCCGAAGATAATTTCCGCAAGAAAAAAAATATGAGCCGCTATAATTATTTTGTTGTTCAGAACATGTTGAATATGGGACTTGAATTGCAATATGTGCGCAATACATTGCAATTAAATATGGGTCCGTGTTTGTTGAATAAAGATTCCATTGCAGAACCGGCTTTTTCAGAGATTGGTTTTTATGCGGGCATTGCGCAAACAGACTGGAGCTGGAATACATCTTTAGCAGATTTTGATAACGATGGTTATAAAGATTTAATCATAACAAACGGTTATCCGCGTGATGTTACTGATCATGATTTTGCCGCATACAGAAATGATGCTTCTAAATTGGTTTCCAAGCAGGAGATAATAGACCAGATACCGCAAATAAAAATTTCAAACTATGCATTTAAAAATACAGGCAGTTTAAAATTTAATGATGTTACTAAAGATTGGGGATTAACGGAACCTTCTTTTTCAAGCGGTGCTGTTGCAGTTGATTTAGATAATGATGGCGATTTGGATTATGTGATTAATAACATAGATGACAAAGCTTTTGTGTATGAGAATACAACTAATTCAAAACATAAAATCAATAAGAATTATCTCGAAGTTGCATGTAATGGCGGCGGTAATAACATACATGGATTAGGTGCAATTATTAGCATTTATTATGATCATGGAAAAATGCAATTGTACGAAAACACACCTTATCGCGGCTATCTTTCAACAGTTGATACAAAAGCTTTTTTTGGATTAGGAAACGTTACAACAATTGATTCGTTAATAGTAAAATGGACGAATAAAAAACAGGTTTTATATAGCGTTAAAGCAAACCAGTTATTAAAGCTCGATATAAAAAATGCAACTGCTAATAACACTGATTCTTCAACTTTTAATAACAACGCGCTGTTCTCTAACATAACCAACAATGCAAAAATTTTTTATAAGCATAACGAAATGGATTATGTTGATTTTGCCAATGAAAGATTGTTGCCGCATAAGTTATCAGATTATGGTCCCGGGCTTGCTGTGGCTGATGTAAACGGCGATGGCTTAGATGATTTCTTTATTGGCGGCACTGGCGATTACACAGGTAAATTTTTTCTTCAGCAAGGTGATGGAAAATTTCAAATGAAGAATTTAAGTTTTATTTCGAATGATAATATTCGCAGACCTGAAAACATGGGTTTGCTTTTATTTGATGCAGATAATGATGGCGATAATGATTTGTATTGTGTTAGCGGAAGCAATGAGTCTCCCGCACAAACTAAAAATTATCAAGACCAGTTTTTTGTGAATGATGGCAAAGGAAATTTTACAATTGATACATCGGCACTGCCAATAAATCTTACAAGCAAAAGTTGCATTAAAGCAGTTGATATAGATAATGATGGCGACCTTGATTTATTTATTGGCGGCAGAGTTTTGCCGGGCAGTTATCCGCAACCTGTTAGTTCTTTTATTTATAGAAATGACTCAAAACCTGGTAATATAAAATTTACTGATGTTACAAACCAGGTGGCGCCGGAATTAAAAAATTGTGGTTTAATATGCGATGCAATTTGGACAGATTTTGATAATGATGGATGGACTGATCTTATTCTTACAGGAGAATGGATGCCTGTAAAATTTTTCAAAAATGAACATGGCACATTAAAAGATGTAAGTAATCAATCTGGTATTAATGATGAATACGGCTGGTGGAACAGTATTGTTGCGGGTGACTTTGATAACGATGGTGATATTGATTACATCGCAGGAAATCTTGGTGAAAATTCTTTCTTCAAAGCCAGCAAACAATATCCTGTAAATATGTATGCTGCCGATTTTGATGGCAACGGAACGCTTGATCCAATCATTACAACATTTCTTAAAGATCAGCAGGGAAATAAAAAAGAATACCCGGCTTTTAATCGTGATGATTTAGTTGACCAGCTTCCC
>JBDUBY010000424.1:0-12210 GCA_040003735.1 Parafilimonas sp. | reverse complement strand
GCGCTGCGTTCACCTTTTAAACCGTATTCGCCGATGGTTAAAATAATCACTTCTTCGAGGCTTCTTAAATACCAACCCAAATCCGTTTTATAATTATCCAGATCTAATATCGGGTAACCAACCAATTGCTGCGGGCCGTGAAATGTTATATCTCCTCCCCTGTTTATATGATAAAATTCAATGCCTTTTTCTTTAAGCAATGCTTCATTGATCAACAAATTTTTCTCTTTTCCATTTTTACCTAAAGTATAAACAGGTGCATGCTCAACAAATAATAAATAATCAGGTGCATGTTTATTTGATTGTTTTGCTTTAATTTTTTTCTGTAATAATCCTTCCTGGTATTCCCAAACAGGTTTAAAAGACTGATAACCTAAATCCAGCAAAATAATTTCATGCATAACGCAAAATTACAATCAAAAAAAATAAGCGGTTAAGCAACGTAATTTTGCATGATGAATACAGATGACGAAATAATAAAAGAAGAAGCGGGAGAAGAATTGTATGAAAGAAAATCTTTTAAAGTTGATGCGGGACAAGAACCCTTGCGCATTGATAAATGGGTGCAGCAACGTATAGAAAATGCAACGCGGAATAAAGTTCAACAATCAATTGAAGCAGGTTTTTTAACAGTGAATGGCAAACCTGTTAAAAGCAATTATAAAGTAAAATCGGGTGATGTAATTGTATCAATGAGTTTGATCAATCCAGAATACACTGAAGTTAAAGCTGAAAATATTCCTTTGCATATTGTGTACGAAGATGATGAAGTAATGATATTAAACAAGCCGCCAAATATGGTAGTGCATCCGGGTGTTGGAAATTATACCGGCACTTTATTAAACGGAATTGCTTATTATTTGCTTAATCAAAACCCACATTTAACGGAGGAAGATTTACCACGTTATGGCCTCGTTCATCGCATTGATAAAAACACAACCGGCTTGATTGCCGTTGCAAAAACGCCGGAGGCAGCGGCACATCTTGCCAAGCAATTTTTCAATCATACTGTTTCAAGAAAATATGTTGCGTTGGTTTGGGGCAACATTGAAAAAGATGAAGGAACAATTGTAGCGCATGTTGGCCGTCATCAGCGGCACCGTAAAATGTTTGATGCTTATCCCGAAGGTGAAAGTGGCAAACATGCCACCACACATTATACGGTTATTGAAAGATTTAATTATGTTACTTTGGTTGAGTGCAGGTTGGAAACCGGCCGTACTCACCAGATTCGTGTACACATGAAACACATCGGCCACACATTATTTAATGATGCGGAATATGGCGGCGATAAGATTTTGAAAGGAACTGTTTATTCAAAATACAAACAGTTTGTAGATAATTGTTTTGAAGTTTGCCCGCGTTGTGCTTTGCATGCTGCCACACTTGGTTTTGTTCACCCAAAAACAAATGAGCAATTGTTTTTTGAAGCGCCGTTGCCTTTTGATATTAAATCTTTGATAGAAAAATGGAGAAATTATACCAGTAATAAAATGGAGTTATAGTAGTTTATTTCAATTATAAATTCATTGAAACAAATTCTACGTAAGCAAAATTTTTTACGTCTTGAAAGAAGTTATCATAACAATCTTTCAAAGCATCATAATTTTTTTTGAAGCTTTCAAAAACAGCGTCGCTGTTGTCGAGGTATTTTGCACGCCTTACTAAACCGTTAAAGCTTTTTTCTATTCCATTCAATGTTCTGTAATTATATAACCAGTTATCTTTTTTCATGTAAGGAAACATGCGCGCAAATTTTTCAGGAAGAATATTTTCATATTCATCAAGTGTTATATAAACAGATAATGAAAACTTATGTAAGCTTTCATCATCAAATTCGTTCTTATCAATTGCTAAAAAATGATCGTACACAATATCTATAAAAGCACCAGCGTATAAGCCAACTGCATCTTTAAAAAATTTATTTGCTTTTTTTGTAGATTCATGCGCATCAGTAAATGAATCAATGCTGCGATGAAACATGATGCCTTGCTGAATATTCGCACTAAAATCAAAACGCTTCTTACCTTTTATAAAATCGCTTATCATGTTGCCCACTAAAATTTCAGGTTGATTAAATGAAAGCACAGCGTGAGCAAGATAATTCATACTATTTCACATTATCATTAAGCCAGCTTGTTATCGTTTGCAAAGCAATGGGTGCAATAGTTTCTTCCAACTGTCCGTATTCTGTTATAGTGCAGGTTGTACAGGTTTGAAATAAATGGTTCAATCCAGGTAATTCTTTTACATCAAATTTTCTTGTTCTGCCTTGCACCAAAGCGCTTCTTACAGCAGGTAAATTTTGTTGCGATACAACTTGTATGTCTCTGCTTCCATTTAATGCAAGCACTTTTACTTTTTTTAATTTGGTAAGATATGGCTGCGGATCAAACTGAATAAAATATTTAAACCATGCAGAAGAACCAGTTAACATCAATTGATTGATGTAATCTTCATCATCATGTTGAGTATAAAAACCAAGCTTATGTAAATTGATGCTATCTGCATTTACCTTCCAGTTACTTATAATTTGTAATGCATTTCTTTTTGCGGTTGCTGTATCTGGCGCATTAATAATTGTAGTTATGATCTGCGCGTAAAGCAATTTAAATTTTTCTGAAAAAGAGGAATCTATGCCGATGGATCTCATTACCGCAGCATTTTGTTCCGCCATCAGGTCAATAATTTTTACACCAGGCGCTGCCATTAAAATAATAAAGTCAATATCTTTTCTTTGAGATGCAACCATCGGCGCAATCATTGCACCTTCACTATGGCCAAGTAATCCTACTTTTTTATCGTTTACTTCATGCCTTGTTTTTAAATAATCTACCGAAGCCTTTACATCATTTGCAAAGTCTGCAGTAGTTGATGCAGCAAAATTGCCGCTACTGTTTCCAATACCTCTGTCATCAACTCTTAATACAATAAATCCATCACGCGTTAATGCATCGGCAAGTACAGCAAATGGTTTATGGCTGAATATCGTTTCGTCTCTATCCTGCTGACCTGAACCTGTAATTAAAAGCACCGCCGGAAATGTTCCATTGCCTTGCGGAATAGTAATAGTTCCGCCATATTGTAAACCATTTGCATTATAAATTACTTCTTCACTTTTATATGCAAACGGAGGCTTTGGTGTTTGCGGCCTGTTTATTTGTTTTGCAACATAAGGCACATCCGTTCTGTAAAAATCTAAAGGCACTTTTGCGCCTTGCGTAAAAGTGCCGCTGAGCGTTGTATCGTTTAATAGCTTGCCTGTATAACTTACATGCAGTTTATTAATAGTGAAAGTAAGCGTGCTGTCCGTTGTTGTTTCGACCGTATCGCATTTAATCCCAGTTGCATTTTGGTCAGGACTATCGAATGTTCCTGAATACATACCATTATTCAATTGCGTTACATGCAACACAAGATGAAGCTGGCCTGCAATATTGAGTGTTCCATTCCAAGTACCGGAAAAATTTGTTTGCGCATGTATGTGATTATACATTAGTAAGCCTGATACGAGGATGAGAAGTTTTATTTTCATGCGGATGCTTTTTGTTTTAAACTTCATCATTCAATTATAATTTGCTCATTGCTGTGTATTTAATGAACCGCAGATGTATTTGTTTTTTATAAAACACAATACTTGCTTTCTCATAACATCATTAAAGCTTTGAACAGAATGTTGATTTGATGATTTTTATTTACACAAATGTCTAACTACTTCTTTAATATTAAAACTTCTTAAATAAAAATGTAAATAGAATAGTAAGATTTAGAGAAAGTCTTTTATATCAGCTTGTAATATTTCTGCAATTAAATATAACTTTTCAATACTGAAGTTTGTAACGCCCGCTTCTATTTTGCTGTAAGCGTTTTGAGAGATATTCATCTTTTTTGCTACGTACGCTTGTGTGTAATGTAATACTTCACGTTTTTCCCTTATACGCAATACAATTGCATGAAATTTTTCAGGGGTTAAATTCATATAAAATAATAAAGGGATTTTTTTACTTTAAAAATGAACAGGATTAAAAAATAACAGGATTCTTAAATAAGAAAATGCCTGGCATCTGTTTCAAGCACGAATGCAATTTCAAGCATTCGCTGAATATTAAGGCTGCTGTGGCCGCATTCAATTTTGCTGTATGCGTTCTGAGAAATCTTTAACCTGTTGGCCACATACTGTTGCGTGTAATTAAGACACTCTCTTCGTTCACGTATCTTTTCTGTAACAAGAAGAATTTTAGAGCTAACAACTTGCATTAAAAATTTTTAGAGAAAAAGATATACGTAGAAATAAGCAAGCCAGATTGCCAATGAAAGCATAATCTTTTTTATTTATTTAAGATATTCTTTATAGCTATAAATATTTTGTATGGCTTATAATTTGTTTTTTATGCCTTATTGTTTGTTTTTAAAACTCTTTTCTTTCTTATTCGTAATTAGTATAAATAATTTAAAACAGATTAAAATGAAGACATTAAGACGACCTGGTACTTTATCATACAATACCGGTATGAAGCGTAGGCAATTTCTTGGCTACGTAGCTGCAACTGCTTCTGCTGCTACAATTATATCAGCCTGTAACAAGAATGATAGCAGTAGTGGCAGTAATGGAGGAATAGATCTTGGTAGCGGTGACCCTGGAATATTAAATTATGCTTACGCGCTTGAGCAACTTGAAGCCGCATTTTATATGCAGGTTATCACCACGCAATACAGTGGTATAACGGCCGACGAAATTTCTTTATTAACTGATATCCGCGATCATGAAATTGCACACCGCGAATTTTTGAAAGCTGCATTAGGCACAAGTGCTATTCCGGGTTTGGGTGTAAATTTTACTACTATTGATTTCTCAAGCCGCGACAGTGTTTTAGGTACAGCTAAAGTTTTTGAAGATCTTGGTGTAAGTGCTTACAACGGCGCCGGACAATTACTTACAAGCACTGATTATTTGCTAGTTGCCGGTAAAATTGTTTCTGTTGAAGCAAGACATGCGGCATATATACGCGACTTAATTTCTTACGGCTCTTTTGCAGATTCTACTGTTGTAGATGCCAACGGCCTGGATGAAGCCAATACCCCTGCTGATGTATTAATGGCTGCCTCTCCTTACCTTACTTCAAAACTTGACGCTTCTCATTTACCAACAAACTAAAATTATTTATATGAACTTGCAGAATATTTTCAATGAAATAGAAAAAACAGATCCCGAGGTTTACGAGCGTTTAGATAGCCGTAGACATGTAATGCATCGCTTTACAAATCTGGGTGGTAAATTAGCGCTTACAGCATTGCCTTTTGCACTAGGCGGAATGCTGAACAAAGCATATGGACAAACTTCAACAGACATTGTTGGCATTTTAAATTTTGCGCTTACGCTGGAATATCTTGAATCCGGTTTTTATAATACAGCTGTGGGTACGTCAGGTTTAATTGATGCCAGTCAAATGGCTTCTTTTGCTGATATACAGCAGGATGAAAATGCACACGTAGCTTTTCTTACCGCAACAATTACTTCTTTAGGTGGTACACCTGCAGCTAAACCAGAATTTGATTTTACAGCAGGTGGTGCATTCTCAACAGTGTTTTCAGATTATCAAACATTTCTTGCCGTATCGCAAACTTTTGAAGATACTGGCGTGCGTGCATATAAAGGCCAGGCAGGCGGATTGATTTCAAACAATACTGTTTTAACAGCAGCATTGCAAATACATTCTGTGGAAGCAAGGCATGCTGCACATGTACGTCAAGTAAGAAGAATTACCGGCGCGGATGCTACGGAAAAACCATGGATATCAGGAAAAAGTACAAACGGAATTGGTTCGGCTGTACAGGCATCTTATGATGGTGAAGATAACGTAACACAGCTTGGAATAGATGTTTCAACTTTGCCAGGTGTTATAGGTTCAGTTGCAACAGAAGCATTTGATGAGCCATTAACAATAGAGGCTGTGCTTGCAATTGTTGATCCGTTTATTGTATAACAATTGGTGTAATTGCAGATTTTTAATTACATCATTATAAAAACATAAATAAAAAAAACCGGTGAGAACCGGTTTTTTTATTTACAATATTTACAGCATTTTTCATAACAAATTCTTTTCTGCAATAGCACTCTGCGGTTTTAGAAAAGCAGTATTACATGCGGTTAACTTTGCTTTCATATGATGAACCAAACTTAGAAAATTTTTTATGTGACATATCCGACAGGTTATTGCCGGAAGATAAAACGCTTTTGAAATTTAGAGATGTATATCGAAAGCTAGCAGACGAAAAACAAAAAATTGACCAACTTTAAAGCCGGAATTCCTAAAACAATAGAAATTTTAAAAAAACAAAATCACATAAAATAAAGAAGCACGAACGCACAATGAGTGGTTCATCTTTTGTTGGGCTACCAACAAGAAAACTTTCATTAGATAAACCCTGGAAGAACAATCGTCTTTTACTTAACGCTAATTGGAGATGCAGTGCATTTAATGCCGCCGTTTGCAGGTCAGGTGTGAATATCGGGCTGGTGGACGCATCAATTTTAGCGGATAACCTCACTAAAGAAAATTTGAAACCATAGAAGCTGCCATTAACGACTATGAACAAAAAATGTTTCTTTATGCAACGGAAGCACAACTGGAACCGAGCAAGAATGAAATAGAAATTCACAAACCGGCTTCTCTTTCCAAAAGTTTATACATTAAATATTACGTTGGCAATAAATAAATAATTTAATAAACAACGGTTTTGATTTGTAAACTGTCAATCATATTAACAAACAAAAGCATTAAAACAAAAGCCGAATGAGGATTGTAATATTTATACTTGGTATATTCTTTTCTTTCTTGTTAAGCTGTAAAAAGAACACAAATTCACCTGTATCTCCAAGATTAAAATTGATTCAACACGGCTGGAATGTACTTTCTGTAAGAACCTTTTTACCTAATGGCAGTAATTATATTTTATTGAATGATTACCAGTTTTTTCGTTCAGACAATTTGCAGATTACTCAAACGAAAGATATTTTTTCTACAATTTACGACACATCAAAATATATGTTACTTACCGATGACTCAACTTTATTATTTTATCCAATACAAAATGGCGTTCAAAGTTTAACCGCTGACACTGGAATCATTCAAACAATAAATGAAAGTCTATTCGTGTATTACTTTCGGCAAAACGGGTTTATTAATTTTATCGACTCTCTAAAAAGATAATATCGCAGCCAACAATCTTATTGTTTCAAATAGCAGAACAGTGCGGTATCAGCAGTTGTAACCTTAGTAAATTTTCATATCCTTACTCAAATTCAGGATACACAATATTAAGTTGCGAACGCACTTCATCCATAATTTTTACAACATCAACACTTGCTTTATGAGGAAGCATATCGCTTTCAATTTTTCCTCCTTTTAAACATGTAATTACTTCTTCAATTTCATATTGAAACCCGCGGCCCTGCCATGAAGGAATATGTTTAAATGAAGATTCGTTATTAATAATTACTTCAATCTTTTCAGGATGTTCTGTCCAGGGTTTTTTAATATGAATGGTTCCATCACTTCCGTAAATCCATGCGCTGCCTTCGGTTTGTGTAATAATAGACGATTCAAGCATGGCATAATTTCCATTTTTATATTTCAACATCATGCCGCATGTTTCATCAATATGCGATTCGTTTACTTTGCCGCATGCATAAATTGCATCTGGGTTTCCTAATAAAAAATAACTTAGATAGATTGGATAAACACCAACATCAAGCAAAGAACCACCGCCAAGCTCCGGATTAAAAAAGCGGTTGCTTTTATCTTTTTCCGCAATAAAACTCATATCAGCATGAAGATGTAAAACTTCACCAATTGTTCCTGATTGGATAATATTAAAAAGAAATTGAAAACTTGGAAGGAACCGTGTCCACATGCCTTCCATTAAAAACGTTTTATTTTTTTGTGATGCATTAATAAGGCCGCGTACCTGTTTTTCATTTATAGCGAGTGGCTTTTCGCACAACACCGGTATTTTATTTTCAAGGCACGCAAGTGTATGTTTGAAATGCAACGGATGCGGCGTTGCTATATAAGCAGCATCAGGTTTATCATTTAAAAAATCATTAATATTTTCTACTGCTTTACCGCCTGAGTTCTGTGTAAATTTTTCTGTGTGTTCAATGTCGTGGCCCAACACCGGCCCTATTTCACAAACTGTACTTTCAACGTATTTTAAATCTTCAGCAAAATCTTTCGCAATATTTCCCGGACCTATTATTCCCCAGCGCATAATGATATTTTAAGCAAATAATTATTTTATTTTATCCATTGCTTCTTCTTTTATCCAGATGCTTATGTTTCTTGACTTCACCGGAAAAATAGCAATTCCCTCATCATTTGTTGTAACAGCATCATCAAAGCTTTCAGTAACATCTATGAATTTTCTGTTGGCATTTAAACCGCCTAAATTCATTTCTTTGAAACCATCGTCACTATTTGAAAGCACTAGAACAAAACCTGCATTTTTGTTTTCTTCTGTACCTGATAAGAACCAGCTTATCACGTTTGGATGATCAAAATAATCGCACTGCTGGCCATCAAACAAATGCTTTCTTATCATCATCATCTTATATAAATTCGGAACAGGTGCAATATCAATCGTATTACCATTAACAGTATAAGAAGCACCATAATAACTTGGATAAAAAACGCACGGAATACCTTCCTGCCGTAAAAGTATAAGCGCATTTGCATGTGGTTTAAACCAATAATCTACAAACGATTCAAGTGCCTGTGTTGGTTGCGTATCATGATTGTCAACAAATGTAATAGCGCTTTCTGGCCGCGTACCGACAAGTGTATTTTTAAAGATGTCAGGTAAATGATAATCTTTGCCTTTTAATGAAGCCAGATAGAAGTTATGATGCAACGGAACATCAAAAAGCTGTACACGATTTTCCATTATATCGAGATACTCAAGCAAAAATTTTAAATCATTACTCCAGTATTCAGCTATGGCAAAGAATTTTTTGTGGAATGTTTCATTTATATAGTCGAGCCATTCTTTATAGAATTTTGGTGAAATATGTTTAACAGCATCCAGCCGAAAACTGTCTATATAACATGTTTCTATAAACCATTTGCCCCAATATTTTAGTTCTGCTGTTACGTTGGGATTTCTAAATTCAATATCGGCGCCAAGTAAATAGTCAAAGTTGCCAAACTCTTCACCCACCACATCATCCCAAAGCTCACCATGTTCGTTTAGTATTTTATAAATATATTTTTCGCCGTCGTTCGTGCATTCATCAACACCGGTAAATGCGTGGTAATCCCAAATAAATTCCGAGTATTTTTTATTACGGCCGGGAAAAAAATATTTTGTATTTATTTCTTTTTCCATTGGCTCTGTGATCACTTTATTCCTGTCGTTGAAATCAACTTTTACTACACGCGCTTTTTCCTGTTCATCGGCGCCATTTTTATGATTGAGTACTATATCAGCCATTACACCTACATTATGTTTGTGCAATGTTTTTACAGCGTTTATCAATTGGTTTTTTGTACCATATTTTGTTTTTATAGAACCTTTTTGATCGAACTCGCCCAAATCAAATAAATCATACACATCATAACCAACACCATCAGAACCTGCGGAAGATTTATAAGCCGGCGGAAGCCATACATCTGTAATGCCAAGCCACTGCAAATGGGATGCTTTATTGGTTACATCTTTCCATAGCTTTCCTTTTGGATAATACCAATGAAAAAACTGGAAAATTGTTTTACGCATGTTCTATGATTTGTTTGTATGATTTGAAATGCTGTTGCATCAAAAATATAAATCCCTCATTAACGAAAATCATACCATAGCGGGGCATATTTTTTGTAGTATAAATTAAACAAAAACGATTGTCATGATGTTTGTTACAATATCTCCAAAACAAGCAGCGCAGTATTCTTATATGTGCGGCCGCCTAAAAAACATGGTAAATAAAATGGTTTTGGCACGTAAAACACTTGAAGAAATTGCCAATGCAAGCTTTGATAATTCGTTTGCTAAATCTGTTTATTTGCTGGCTTCGGAGTCTTTGCAATGTGAAAATGAAATCCGTGCCCAGATTGGGTCTTTAAGTTGTTTTAATTATAGCCAGGAGCCCATTAGCAATAAGAAAATGCCTTCAATTTCCATAAGTGGCAGCCTTGAATCTATTTGTAATTATTCCGAAAAAATTTATTTAAGTTCATACCGAAAATTATTGAAGGATAAACACCTTGGCAATTCCATAAAGAGTCTTATTAAAAATCACCTGCAATTGTTTATGTCGAGCCTTACACAATTGCGCATGTTTAATGACGTTAAAAATGCGGTGAATTAAATTAATTAGTGCAACCATTTCTACAATTTATAATTAGGATATATACCGGCATAATATTTTCATTTCTTATAATAAAAAATATATGAGATCTCTTTGGACCGGTTCAATAAGTTTTGGCCTTGTAAATATTCCTATTAAATTATACAGCGCAGTTGAATCAAACAGCTTGGATTTGGATATGCTGGATAAAAAAGATCACTCTAATATTCAGTTTAAAAGAGTAAATGAAAAAACGGGAAAAGAAGTAGCATGGTCTAATATTGTGAAAGGTTATAAGGTAGATAATCAATATGTGATTTTAGATGATGAAGATTTTAAGAAAGCAAGCCCCGAGAAAACAAAAACAATTGATATTACAGAATTTGTTGGGGTAGCAGAAGTTCCGCCAATTTATTATGATGCGTCTTATTATATCGAACCTGAAAAAAATGGCGCTAAGGCATATGTATTATTGCGTGATGCTTTATTAAAATCTAAAAAAGCAGCACTTGGTACCTTTGTATTACGAAGTAAAGAAAATATTTGTTTGATAAATCCTGGCGAGAAAATTCTTGTATTGCATAAAATACGTTATGCTGAAGAAGTAAGAAGCATAGAAGATATAAAAGTTCCGGACTCAAAAATAAGTACACCCGAAATACAAATGGCAATTAAATTAATTGACCAGTTAACAGGCGATTTTGATATTTCAAAGTATAAAGACACTTATACTGAAACCTTATTAAAATTTATAAAAGCGAAAGCAAAGGGAAAGAAATTTACCGCACCAAAAATGCGCGTGGTACATTCAGGTACAAAAGATTTAATGGAAGAACTTAAAGCAAGTCTTACTCAAACTAAACGTAAAGCTTCTTAAATAATTTATTGAATAAGGCAATTATGTATTCCCAGCATCAAACCACGTAATTCCGCAAGCCCACGCATTCTGCCAATGCACGAATAACCAGGATTGGTTTTTTTATTCATATCATCCAGCATAACATGCCCGTGATCCGGGCGGAAAGGAATTGGCTCATCTAACTTTTGCTGAATAGCAAGAATTTCTTTCATCACTGCAAACATATCAGTATCGCCTTCAAGATGGTTTGCTTCATAAAAATTTCCAATAGCATCTCTTTTTGTATTACGCAGATGGATGAAATGTAAACGTGTATCAATATCACGAACAATATCAACAAGATTATTCTTTACACTTGCACCCAAAGAACCTGTACAGAAACAAATGCCATTGCTTTTGTTTGGCACAGATGAAAGTATAAAATCAATATCCTCTTTTTTTGAAACAACACGTGGCAAACCCAATACATCAAAAGGCGGATCATCAGGATGAATAGCAAGTTTAATATTTAGTTCATCTGCAACAGGCGAAATTTCTTCAAGAAAATATTTTAAATTTTCACGCAACGCCGCATGATTTACATCTTTATACCAATCTAATTTTTCAAGCACTTCGGCGATTGTAATTTTCGTTTCGCCAGGTAATCCGAAAAGAATCATTGTTGTAAGCTCATCCAATTTTGATTGTGAATATTGCCTGAATCTTTTTCCCGCTTCATGAATAATTTCATCGTTGTAATCATCGGCTGCATTTTTTCTTTTCAAAATATATATATCAAACACGGCAAGATCGAACCAATTAAAATACAGTGCCTGCGATCCATCGGGCATTATATAATTAAGATTTGTACGCGTCCAATCTGTAACAGGCATAAAATTGTATGTAACAATTTTTATATCGCATGCAGCAAGGTTTCGCAGCGTTTGTTTATATTGTTCAATGTATTGTTTGTAATTACCTGTTTGTGTTTTAATAGATTCATGCACTGTAACGCTTTCCACAACACTCCACA
>JBDUBY010000073.1:0-3620 GCA_040003735.1 Parafilimonas sp. | reverse complement strand
TTGATAGCGATAAAATAACCATTACATCTGTTTGCACAAATGAATCAGTTTTTTTGCCTAATACATTTTCCCCAAATAATGATGGAATGAATGATTATTTCTTCCCAAGAACAGGCTCGGATATAAACATAGTTTCTTTAACAGTTTTTAATCGTTGGGGCCAAACAGTTTTTCAGAAAAGAAATTTTTCTTCAAATAATGCAGCAAATGGATGGGACGGAAAATATAAAAGCGTATTGCAAAGCCCCGATGTTTACGTTTATGTAATGGCATTACAATGTTCAGGAAACAACGTATTTCTAAAAAAGGGAAATATTACGCTTATACGCTAAAATCTTAAAATATTTTTGAGTACGTTAAAGGCAATCTGATTTCTTTTGCACAATTTGCGGCATATTTGCTCGTTAATTATATCTGAAATTGCCCATAAACTCTTTATCTTCCTGTTCGTATAAATAGTTAATGGTTAGCAATCAAGAATCTCCAATTGCTATGAAATACTTATCTGTTATTTTATTATTGATAGCTACACCTGCATTTTCGCAATTGAATGCAGACTTCACTGTTACAAACACCACGGGATGCACTCCGTTCAACGCTCAATTTAAAGACAAATCTACCGGCTCACCTACTTCATGGTTTTGGGATTTTGGCGATGGGCAAACATCAACCTTGCAAAACCCGTTAATTACCTATACCAAAAGCGGCAATTATTTAGTACGGCTTATAGTAAAAACTGCAACTGAGCAGGATTACGAAGAAAAAGATAATTATATACATGTGTTTACAACACCAGATGTAAAGTTTTCTATACTTGCTGGCGATTCAGGTTGTGTTAATCTGAAAACTTCATTCCAGGATTTGTCCGATTTGCACGACGCTTCGGTGAAAAGCTGGGTTTGGTCTTTTGGCGATAGCGGAACTTCCCTTCTGCAAAATCCTTCACATATTTATACAACTGAAGGCCAATATACCGTTGGCTTAACAATAGAAACAACACAAGGTTGCTCTGCAACGGATACAGTTTCAGGCGCAGTTAAGGCTGGTAATAAACCAGACCCAAGTTTTTCTGTAACGCCAAATGATGGTTGTGCTTCGGAATTACGTGTCTTTAAAAATACCACTGAAACTGCCAGCGCTTATTATTGGGATTTTGGCGATAATGAAACAAGTTTTGATAGAAGCCCGCAACATCACTATGGTGATACAGGCATGTTCAGTGTAAAGCTTTTAGTATCTGAATATGGTTGTATTGATTCTGCTAAAACAAAAGATTCTATACACGTAAAAGGTGCGGCTGCCAGTATTGGTATTATTATAAATTGCGATGATAGATATAAAGTAAATTTTAAAGATAACTCTGTGCAAGGCACAAGCAGGTTTTGGCATTTTGGTGATGGGGCAACATCAACTGCAAAAGCGCTAACACACATATTCAAAGCGCCTGGTATTTACCCAATTCAGCTTGATGTTACCGGTGCTGTATGCAACGATACAGCGTATGACACACTGCATATAAGAGTTACCAAACCTAAGATTACAATTTTGCCTACTCAAAACACGTATTGCAGAAATGATTCTCTCACTTTGATTGTAACAGATTTGGATACTGTTATCACGAGAACTCTTGCCTGGAGCTCCGGAGATGGATACACAAGCATTTTTAAAAGGAATAACGATACGATAAGTTATGTTTATCGAAAAAATGGAACGTTTACTCCTGCAGTTTATATAAAAGATTATCGGCCTTGTATTGATACAAATTATTACGATCACCCAATAACAATTAATGGGCCGTTCGCAGACTTTAAAAGAGATGCCATCGGTTGTACTAATTCAAACATTAGGTTCCAAGATGCGTCGATAGCAGGAAATGTGCCTATCAGCAGTTGGTTTTGGAGTTATGGTGATGGTTCAACTTCAACCAGCAGCGAACCTCCAAGCTATAAATATCCATTCCCTGTCGTGTACAATGCTCAATTAGCAGTGACCGATATAACTAATTGTGCAGATACTATAACACGCACAGTTGAAATTTCAGATACACCTGTAGTTGATGCAGGCATAGATGTTTTTGCTTGTGCAAATAATAATTTTACACTGAATCCTACCGGTGCTGTAAGTTATGCATGGCTTGCAAACCCTGATTTAAGTTGCACGAATTGCACTAATCCGATTGCTACTCCAACACAATCCACTGCTTACTACGTTACCGGAACAAATGATAAAGGATGTTCTGCATCAGATTCAATAAATGTAAAAGTTCAAACAAAAGAATTCATTACAGCACAACCAAATTCTTACTCCATTTGCAAGGGAGATTCTGTGGCTTTAAATATAAAAGGAGCTGATAAATATAGCTGGAGCCCGGCAAATACATTAAGTAATACAATAACTCAAAACCCAATTGCATTTCCTTCTTCAAACACCACATATACGGTTACAGGAAAAGACAGTAACAATTGTTTTTCTGATGTGGCTGTAATTAATATAAATGTAAATGCAAAGCCAACAGTAAATATTATTGATAGTACTGTGCAAATTATAAAAGGTGAAACATTTAATATAATAGCATCTGCAAGTAGTGATGTAAGAAGTTTTGCATGGTTGCCTCTATCAGGTTTATCATGTTATAATTGCCTTGAACCGGTGGCAACTATTTATAAAACCACCCGTTATACTTTAATAGCAACTAACCAATATAATTGCAGCGATAGTGATCATATAATCATCAACACAATTTGTACAAGCGAATCTGTTTTTTTGCCAAATACTTTTTCGCCAAATAATGATGGAATGAATGATTATTTTTTTCCCAGATCAACATCTGATCTAAACATACAATCACTGATTATTTTTAACAGGTGGGGGCAAGTAGTTTATCAAAAAAGAAATTTTTCTTCCAACAATCAATTAAATGGATGGAATGGAAGATATAAAAACGCTTTACAAAAACCCGATGTATACATTTATGTAATGGAGTTGAAATGTGAAAAGAACTTGTATGTGAAAAGAGGAAATGTGAGTCTTGTACGTTAAAGTTTTCTGCCCGGATATTCTTCCAGTGCTTTTTCCAGGCAATCCATTGCTGCATTTGTTGATTCAAGATTTAGCACATACGCAAGTCTTACTTCATTTTTACCTAAATCTGTTGAACCATAAAAACCAGTTGCAGGTGCCAGCATTATTGTTTGTTTTTTGTAATTAAAATCTTCTAAAAGCCATTGGCAAAATTTATCTGAATCATCAATCGGCAATCTTGCCATTGCATAAAATGCACCACCCGGATTTGGACAAAAAACGCCTTTCATTGCGTTCAATCTCTTCACGATTAAATTTCGTCTTGCTTTGTATTCTGCTTTGGTAATATCAAAATAATCATCGGGTAAATCAATAGCTGCTTCACCGGCAATTTGCCCAAAGCCTGGCGGACTTAATCTTGCCTGCGCAAACTTCATAGCGGTATTATATAATTCTTTATTGCGTGTAATGAATGCACCAATTCTTGCACCGCAACAACTATATCGTTTACTTATTGTATCCATCAACACAACATTATCATCGCAACCTTGTAATTGCATTGCACTAAAATGATCTTCTTCATAACAAAATTCGCGGTA
>JBDUBY010000032.1:0-3622 GCA_040003735.1 Parafilimonas sp. | reverse complement strand
CATCTACATCTTCCTGCAATGCAGCATTTACAACCATTTCAGGTGTTTGGCGCAAGCCTGTATAAATTACTTCCATGCCCGCATCGCGCAAGGCAGTCGCAATAATTTTTGCACCGCGGTCATGGCCATCCAAACCAACTTTTGCTACTAAAACACGAACCGGCCGATGTATACTTTCATTCATGCAATTGATTTATGCATCAAAATTAAGTAATGCGTTTATGATTTAACGGCAACAATAATTTCTGCGCCCAATGGTTCTATAGCTGCTTCAAAAAAATGTGTAAGCACGCCATCTTCGTTGATAAGATATTTGCAAAAATTCCAGGTTGGCGATTCATTAAGCCATCCGTTTTCTTCTTCATTGCTCAACCATTCAAATAGTTTATTCTGCGCTTCATTTTTTATTACAACTGATTTTTTTGCCAGCGGAAATGTAACTCCATAATTAATTTTACAGAATTCTGCAATTTCTTCATCATCGCCTTTCTCCTGCTCTTTAAAATTGTTTGAAGGAAAACCAATGAGTTCGAGATCATCAATGTTTTCTTCATACAACCTTTCTAATCCTTCGTATTGATTTGTATAACCGCAATGTGAGGCTGTGTTTACAATAAGAATTTTCTTGTTTTTATATTCTGCAAGCGTTTCAACTTTACCATTATTGAGTTCAATAGGAATTTCATAAACTGAAGTTTTAGGTTGTATATTATTCGTATTCTCAAGAATTTTCGTATTCATATTTTGCTGCTTGCTTCCTTTAATAATAAGAGGATAAAGAATTTTAAAAAGTTTTTGTTTGATCGTCATAATTTATACGTGTGTATTTAATTGTGTTGATTGATTTGAAATAAAAGTTGCTATAAAAATATGTTGCACAAGTGTTGCGATCCCGAATCAAGTCCTGGACAGGTTGCACCGTGCTTAATTGAAATACTATAGCCGGTTACCAAAAAATAATAATTTAATCTTCCTCGTTCATTAGCTCTTTTTTGTATGCCATTATAAAAACAGCGCCAAGATTTTTGTACGGAGGAACATAATCATCAAACAAATCTCCATGATTAAATAATCCTCCAAAGCGTTTCCACATGACTGTCCAGTTAAGATCTTTTCCCTGTCGCAACTCATCAATAATTACATTAATTATTGGCTGATTTATAGTGCCTGAACCTGTTTGTTTTGATGAAATAATTTGTGCCGCAGGGCAAATTTGTAATACTTTATTCAGGTTTTGATAAGCGCCACAACTGCCTAACATTACAAGTTTTGCCGAAGAATTTAACTGGTCTAATGTTGAAGATAGCCAGTAACTGTGCCCGCGATGAATAACCATTGTTGGGTTTAAATCATTATCGTACAAATACTGGTTCAATGCATCTTGCGCTTCAGCATCAAGGTTCTTTTTTTCATCTAAAGGCTTATTAGAATAAATACTTACCGGAACACCTTTGGTTGATGTGATAGTTACCCATTGATTGTTTGATTGTATTTTCCAGTTGCTGTTTCTAAAGCTGTTTATAAATACAGGAAAATAAGTTCTTCCATCTTCATCGCCATAAAAAAATTGCTGAATAATGATTCTGCCTTTTTCATCTTTCATATCTGCATTTGGCATATAATATACGGGCGGAATACCCAATTTTTCAGACAGATCGATATGGTTTGATGAATCAATTGAAAGAAAAAGAGTATTTAATATATTGTAAATATTTTTTGCTTTTATATTGCCTGAATTTGTGGCTTGCTTCAAATTGTTTTGCACCTGGTTTAATATTAGTTCATGCAAAGCCTTATCAGTAATGCTTGCATAAGAATCGGCAACATCTACTGCATCTTCAAGCGTTGTAGATTTTTCCAAACCATTTACAAACGCCTTCATTAAAACCTCTGCATTTCCTTTATTCATTCGCGATAAAAAATCATCCAGCGTGTTATAATTAGCAGCCATCTTTATCCACTTTCTGAAATGGTCAAACTTTACACGCATTAATAAACTATCGCCGCCTTTTGATGTTTTCATCTGCTTCCAAATAAACGGGTAAACACCATGCGTATAACTGCTTGTATAAATTTCATCTTCCGTCATTACGGCGAGATAGTATAATTCTTCAGGTGAAAGATTTTGAATTTTTCTGAAGCGAACATTATCCGGCGATTCATGCAAACCGTTGATAACATTCACGTAAATTTCTTTTGCTTTTTCTGCAAGTTTTGCCTGTAGCGCAATAATAGAAAGCGGCGTATCACGACGACGAATTCTATCAGCATAATCAATTTCTGTTTTCACCAATAAGGAATAATATTTTGAATCATCCCGAAGCGCAGATTCAACATCATCAAAACTTATTTTGTGTGAATACAAATTATCCAAAAAAGGAAAATACATGCGGCCCTGGCTCATTTTTGAAACATGAACAATAAGCTGCACCAAACTATCAGGATTATTGTTAATGCGCTCAGATAGTTTATTTGATGCAGCAGCATAAGTATATAATTGATCAGGTTGTTTGCGTGCCGCAATAACAATTAAACTATCTGCATAAGAAAGATCCGGATGCTTGCTTAATACCATCATTGTGCGTTCAGGATGATCGCTGCAAACCTTCAACAATAGAAAATCTTTTGATGCATCAATGCCTTCGTTATCATTAAAACTATAGCAGTTCACTAAAATGTCGCCGGCATCGTAAGAATGTTTTTGTATCTCTGGAAAAATGGATTCTTTCTTTTCATCCATTTCCATACAAATTTTAAAACCTGAAACAACTTCGATAATAACAGGAGATTTTATTGTTTGATACTTGTACCCGATAAGAAATCTTTGCAGGCATTCGTTAAGGCCACGCAGGTAACGTATTTTATCATTATTATCTGAAACTTTGCTTGCTTCAATTTGATTTTGCAATGAGTCAACCTGGTTGGTTAATGCATTATTAATGCGATCATTCAGTGCATCATTATCTGCAGGCCTGAACGTATTATCAGGTGTGCCATCATATTTTGCAATCTGCTTTTGTGTGCTGTCAATCTTCTCATGAAAATAAAGCCGCACTAAGGGAATGTCAGGCTTATTGGAAGATTGTGCTTCCGCAAAATTTATTGTACATTGAATAAAAATCAAAAAGAGAAAAACTGTTTTCATTCTGATAAAGATTAAATTTTTCATTTCACATTTCGGTATGCAGCCGGTTTCCAGTCAAAATTTTTAATCGGTGCAAATTTATGACTAATATTATGCCATAGCCCTTAACAATAAGATAATATATGTAAGCATTATAAATGTAAAAGCCAGATTATTTTTGTGTAAATTCTGTGTTAATGAACGAAAAAGAAAAAACTATACTGATCGCTGATGACGAACCCGATATAGTAGAGATTATTTCCTATAATCTTTTAAAAGAAGGCTATACAGTTTATACAGCAAAAGATGGTAATGATGCGCTTGAAAAAGCAAAGCTCATCAATCCTGATTTGTTTATACTTGATGTTTTAATGCCATATAAAAATGGTATGGAAGTTTGCAAGATATTACGCACACAACCAAGATTTAAAGACACACTTATAATTCTTTTAACTGCTTTAAGCGATGAAGGCTCGCACATTAAAGGCCTTGATTCAG
>JBDUBY010000069.1:0-3639 GCA_040003735.1 Parafilimonas sp. | reverse complement strand
CCTGCATCTTCTAATTTCTTTTGAAAATCCTGCTGCACATTAAATTCTCCATGCACAATAAATGCCTTTTTTACATCTCCTGCTTTTTGACATTTTAAAAAATGCAAAAGGTCATTATAATCTCCATGTGCGCTCATGCTGCGCATAACACCAACATCTGCATGCACATCATATTCTTCTCCATAAATCCTTACCATTTTCGCGCCGTTTGTTAGAAAACCACCTAAAGAATGCGGCTCGCAATATCCAACAATCAATATTGTATTCTTATTGTTTTCTACATTATTTTTTATGTGATGTTTTATGCGGCCTGCATCAGCCATCCCACTTGCTGAAATAATTATCATTGGCCTGTTATCATCATTCAGGCTTTTGCTTTCATCAACATTTTCAATAAATTTTAATTCAGGAAACGCAAATGGATCATCATCTTTTTGTAATAACTGCTGAATATTAACATTGAAATTTTCCGGATGATGTTTTATTATTTCAGTTGCTTCATAACTTAAAGGACTATCAACAAAAACAGGAATACCTTTTAGCTTTCCATTAAGGCTAAGATCATTTAAGAAATACAGAAGCTCTTGTGTTCTTCCAACACTAAACGCAGGAATAATAAGCTTGCCTTTTTTATGTACACATGTTTTTTCTATCCACGTATAAAATTCTTCCGGTGTATTTGAAATAGATTTATGCAAACTGTTTCCGTATGTGCTTTCTGTAATAATATAATCAGCTTGCGGAAAAATATTTGGTGAATGGAGTATTACATCATTATACCTTCCCACATCGCCGCTAAAAGATATTTGCCTTGTTGCATTATTTTCTGTTATACGCACATGTACAGCCGCGCTGCCGGTAATATGTCCGGCATCTGTATATAAAACTTCAACGCCTTCTTCTATTGTAAACCAGGTATCATAATTAACAAACGTGAACAAAGGCAAAGCTTTTTGCACATCAGTTACATCGTATAAAACCTCGTATGGAGGCAAGCCTTTTTTTAATCTTTTTTTATTGGTGAATTTAGCGTCATCGCGCTGTATTTCTGCACTGTCCATTAATAAAACGGCTGCAAGATCTTTGGTGGCAGGCGTGCAGAATATTTTTCCTGAGAAGCCTTCTTTCACCAGTTTTGGAATAAGCCCGCAGTGATCAATATGCGCATGAGAAAGCAAAAGATAATTTACTGAATGTGCATCAAATCCAAAGTTACTGTTTAGTAAAAATGTATCTCTGCCCAAACCCTGGAACATGCCACAATCCAATAAAATTTTTTTGCCATTGTTTAAAGTAATGAGATGTTTTGAGCCTGTGACCGTTCTTGCGGCGCCATGAAAAGCAATCTTCATAAAACAAATTAAGTTTATACGCTAAAGATAAGTGTATGATATAATTGATGATGCAGATATTTTCTAAATCCGATTAATAAAGTTGTAATTTAATAGACTAAAATTTGCCGTCATGAAAGAACAAACAATCTCTCGCGCTGCTATTATTTTATTGGCATTGGTAATGGCAGTATTTGGTATCTACCATTTCATTTATCCTCAAAACCTGATGACTTATGTACCATCATTTTTACCGGCTGCCGGCAATTTGTGGGTATATATTCCAGGTGCTGCATTTATTCTTGCAGCTATAGCGTTTGTTGCAAACAAAATGGTAAAAACTGCTGCATATTTATTAGCAGCACTACTATTTATTTTCGTGCTCACCATTCATCTTCCTAATTTCCTAAATGGCAGCAGCGAGGAGTACAGGCAGCTTTCGTTTATAAATTTATTAAAGGATACAGCGATTGCTGCTTTTGCATTGCACATTGCAAGTAATTCGTCAAACTAATTGCACAAAATATTAAATTGATTCTTACAGTTTAATCTGCAGGTGTAATTGCTTTGCGGTTCCGGCACTTAAAACTCCATGTTACCCAAAACTCTGCAACCATTTCGTTATTCTTATTCATGCCTTTTGAATAGCATTCAACTGCAACAGCGTTTTCTTTTGAAACAGCTTCTTCCACTGCATTCATTATCTTAATTCCATCTTCGCAGGTAAATAAAATTTTGCCGGTTGCTTTTTTATGAAATTTCCCGCGTTGTTCAATCACCAACATACTTATTGCAGGATCACGTTTGTAAATATTTCCCAGGCATAAAACGCCGGTACTCATTTCGCCTGCCATTGTAAGTATGGCAAAATAAATAGAGCGGAAAGGATTTGTATTGAACCATTTTTGTTTTACAGAAACCGTTGCAATTTGTTCATTAAATGTTTCAATTTTTAAACCGGCAAAAAAAGCGGATGGTAATTTGGCTAATAAAAACTCACGAAAGAAAAACCTGCTTTTTATGCGTTTGGTAAATTCAGAAAAGTTGTTGTTCATACATTTTTTGGTTATCAACGGTTGTTCTTTGTGGCATCACGGTTGTGTCACTCACTTGTACTGCATAAATAATATGAGCCAAATAAAAAATCAAAATTAAAAAGTAAAAATTGAATGCTTTTTTTGAATTTTTACTTATAATTTTTGAATTAAACTATCTTAATTTGCTTCATGCTTTCAAAGCTTGTTATACAGAATTACGCCATCATCGATTCAATTGAAATAAATTTTTCAGGGCACTTCAATATTATAACCGGTGAAACCGGCGCCGGAAAAAGTATTTTAGTTGGTGCATTAAATTTAATTCTTGGCGAACGCGCAGATTCATCAGCCTTATTACATAAAGAAAAGAAATGTTTTGTTGAAGGGTTTTTTAATGTAGAAAAAAGAAAAAATGTACTGCAATTTTTAAACAATAATGATTTTGCTGCAGATGATGAACTTGTTTTAAGAAGAGAAATTGCAGCCAATGGAAAAAGTCGGGGGTTTATAAATGATACGCCGGCAAATCTTCAGCAGTTAAAACAACTTGCGTCTATGTTGGTTGATCTGCACCAGCAATTTGATACATTAGAATTAGGCGATTCAGATTTTCAGCGCGAAGTGTTAGATGCCTTGGCAGGAAATGAAAAGTTATTATCGCAATATATTTTATTGTTCAGCGAATGGAAAAAAATGCATCAGCAATTAGAGCAATTGCAATCTCAAAAAAATAATTTTCAAAAAGAGCTTGATTACAACCAGTTTTTATTTGATGAACTGAACGAAATAAGTTTAAAGGAAAATGAACTTGAGGATTTGGATAATGAACTTGAAATATTAAATAATTCAGAAGAAATAAAAACAGCATTAAATGCTGCAGTAAATGATCTTAAAGAAAGCGAGCAACCAATTGTACAATCTCTTAAACAGGTTATAAATAAATTAAATGCATTTGCTTCTTTTAATAAAGATTTAAATGAATTGCTCAGCCGTTTGCAAAGCGCTCAAATAGAATTGGCTGATATAAGTAACGAATTAGAAAATTTGAATGACGAAATTAATTATGATGAATTGCGCATCAATTTAATTAATGAACGTTTAGCTGCAGGGTATCGTTTGCAAAAAAAACATGGTGTTAAAACAACGAATGAATTAATCAGTATAAAAAATGAATTGCAACAGAAACTTGATGCAGTTTTAAATATTGATGAAGCCATCACATCAACTCAAAATAAATTTAATGAACAATTAAAACAGCTTGAATTAATTGC
>JBDUBY010000307.1:0-12329 GCA_040003735.1 Parafilimonas sp. | reverse complement strand
AATCCGATTAATCATAGTTTGTATTACCGCAGGTTTAATTATTGCAGGATGCAGCGATGTACGTCGTGATCCGGGTCGTGTATATATGCCTGATATGGGTTACAGCCGCGCCTACGAAACGTATGCTTCACTTGATTCTGATAAATTCACATCTGATGTAAATGATTTAGGCCGCAAAATATTTTATAATCAAATGCCGGTTGCCGGCACATTGGCAAGAGGAGAAGAAATGCCTTTCCCTTATGCAAAAGATGCTGCTGGAGACACAACTAATTATATTGCATCAAAACAAGCAACCAATCCTTTAACGTTAGATTCTGTTCAAATGAAAGAAGCTCAACGTTTATATCTTATTTATTGTGGTGTTTGTCATGGCCCAAAACTGGATGGTAACGGACCATTATATAATGATGGAAAGGGTGCTTTTCCTGCTGCGCCTGCAAATTTTGTAGGAAATGATAAATATAAAGAAATGCCTGAAGGCCAGATGTTTTATTCTGCTACTTATGGTAAAAATTTAATGGGAAGTTATGCATCACAACTTACAAGAACGCAACGCTGGATGGTAATAGCATATATTAAATCAAAGCAGGCCGCAACCGAGGCAGCCACAGCACCAGCGGCAACAGATAGCAGCGCAACGAAAAAGTAAATACTGATTGATAAAAAAAAAACAATGGCGTCAGTTAAAGAGCAGTTTGAAGTTTCTCCTAAAATGAAAACATGGTCAATGGTGTTAATAGCCATTGGGGTAATTGCTTTTATTCTCGGATTGATTACAAAAGGTGTTAGCCCGGATGAACATGAAAGAGCTATATTTTTGGGAACGCTTATGTATAACAGCATTTTCTGGATGTTGATTTGTAATGCAAGCATGTTTTTTATTTGTGCTACTACACTTGCAATGGGCGGCTGGCAAGCTGTTATAAAAAGAATTCCTGAAGCTATTTCAACTTTAGTTCCTGTTTTTGGAACTATTACGCTTTTGATTTTTATATATATAGTAGTTATAGATCACACAGATAGTGTTTATCACTGGCTTGATAAAGCTGCTGTCGCGAAAGATCCGTTATTAAAAGGTAAAAGCGGATTTTTAAATCCTGTTTTTTTCATGCTATGGAGCATACTTGCTATTGGTCTTTGGAGTTTGTTGGGACGCAGGATGCGAAAACTTAGCAGCGAAGCTGATGAAAAGCCAATGAACATAGTAGAAGGGAAAAGGTATTTATGGAAAAATACAATAACCTCAGGATTATATATTGTTTGGTTTGGATTAACAGTTGGTTCAACAGTACCATGGTTTTGGCTTATGAGTTTAGACCCGCATTGGTATAGTACAATGTATAGCTGGTATACTTTTGCAAGCTCTTTTGTAACAGGCATGAGTTTAATTGCGATATGGCTTATTTATCTTAAAAATAAAGGCTATCTGCAATATGCTAACGAGGAGCATTTGCATAATCTTGGTATTTTCATGTTCGCATTTTCTATTTTTTGGACCTACCTGTGGTTTGCACAATACATGCTTATATGGTACGGAAATATACCAGAAGAAACTATTTATTTTAAACATCGTGTTCAGGGTGCTTATAAAGGAATTTTCTTTCTCAACATCATTATAAATTTCGTTTGTCCTTTATTGATCTTGATGAAGCGCTCCGTTAAAAGAAATTATACTTTGATGACTTTCATGGCAGTGCTTATTATCTTTGGGCACTGGATAGATTTTTATCAAATGGTTATGGGCAGCATTCGTAAAGATGATGCCGCATTAAGTTGGTTAGATTTTGGAATTGCATCTTTATTTATAGGATTAATGATACATTTTACAGGAAAAGCACTGGCTAAGAAACCGCTTGTTTCTGAATATGATCCATATTTAAAAGAAAGTATCGTTCATCATACATAAGAATAGTTTTAAACTGAAAACAGAAACAGACCATGTCAATGTTTTTTACAATAGCAGTTATAGTTTTAGTATTCCTGATTATATTTCAAATAGCTAAGGCTAGTGAATATGTATCGGTTATTAAAGGCGAAGAGAAAAGCAGGAAAGAGCAAAATAAAGTGAACGGTTTTTTAATGATTGCTTTTTTAATTGCAGGATTAATAGGCGTTTACTATTGCAATAAA
Organism: Parafilimonas sp.; assembly: GCA_040003735.1. GTDB lineage: Bacteria > Bacteroidota > Bacteroidia > Chitinophagales > Chitinophagaceae > Parafilimonas. Next base: position 10,196 of record JBDUBY010000307.1, on the reverse strand, counting down.
GTGCTTTATCCTGAAACTTTATTGGCGCATCCTTCTGCCAGCGTTCAAGGCGAGAAAGTTGATTCAATGCTTTGGGTTACTATTATAATTACAGGCACTGTTTTCTTCATCACACAAATCCTTCTCTTTTATTTCAGTTATAAATACCAGGAAAGTGATAAACAAAAAAGTTATTTTTTTCCGCACAATAATAAGCTTGAATTAGTTTGGACAATTGTACCGGCTATTGCCATGACGGTTTTAGTAGTAATCGGATTAAAAAACTGGTTTTCGTTTACAGGTCCTGCGCCTAATAACGCCATGCAGGTAGAGATTACAGGCAAACAATTTGGATGGATATTTCGTTATCCCGGCCAGGATCAAACCTTTGGAAAAAAATATTATAAATTAATAGATGATGCCAACAGTAATTCTTTAGGACAGGATTGGACTGACACTAAGAATTTTGATGATGTTGTAGTCTCACAAACAATGTATGCCGTTAAAAACAAGCCGGTAAATCTTAGAATTTTTTCAAGAGATGTAATACATGATGTTGGATTAACCCAGTTTCGTTTAAAGATGGACGCGGTTCCAGGCACACCAACTGCATTATGGTTTACGCCAAAGTACACCACAAAAGAAATGAAGGAAATAATGGGCAACCCAGATTTTGAGTACGAAATAAGCTGTGATCAGATTTGCGGAAACGGTCACTATTCCATGAAAGGTGTGATTGTAGTAGTAACTCAGGAGGAGTTTGATGTTTGGCTCGCACAACAAAAGCCAAATTACTATGCTGCTTTTCCTGATAAAGATCCATCAAACAAAAAGCCCCAGTTAGCGGATAGTACGAAATCTACAGCATCGGCAAAGGCAGATACTGTAAAGACAAAAATGTAATTGAACCAGCACCATAAAATGGTGCTCTATTTATAATTGTCCAATAGAATATTATGAGTAACGAAACATCAATGCACACCGATGCCAGCGTAAATGTTCCCGTAGAAGTGCATCACCATGAAGAACATGCTCACCACCATCATCACGAAACTTTTATTACCAAATATGTTTTCAGTCAGGATCATAAAACAATTGCCAAACAGTTTTTAATTACTGGGATGGTCTGGGCTGTCCTGGGCGGGTTAATGTCAGTTATTTTTAGATTGCAGCTTGGCTATCCTGAGCAATCTTTTCCATGGCTTCAGGATTTATTAGGAAAATGGTGGTTTGAAAATGGCCATCTTACACCGCAGGCTTATTATGCATTGGTAACTACACATGGAACTGTATTGGTATTTTTTGTATTGACAGCAGGGCTTAGTGGAACGTTTGCAAACCTGCTTATTCCATTACAGGTTGGTGCAAGAGATATGGCCTCTCCTTTTTTAAATATGCTTAGCTATTGGTTTTTCTTTACAGCAAGTATAATAATGCTTTCGAGCATATTTGTATCCACAGGGCCATTTAGTGGTGGTTGGACAGCTTATCCGCCATTAAGTGCTTTACACGATGCGTCTCCAGGCTCACAGCATGGTATGGACTTGTGGTTGATTGCAATGTCCATATTTGTAGTATCATCATTATTAGGTGGCCTTAATTACATTGTTACAATTCTTAACATGCGTACAAAAGGTATGAGTATGACGCGATTACCTTTAACCATCTGGGCGTTGTTTTTCACTGCAATATTGGGTGTACTTTCTTTCCCGGTGCTTTTGTCAGGATTAATATTGCTCATTTTCGACCGAAACTTTGGAACAAGCTTTTTCCTATCTGATATATTTGTGGCATCTACCAATACTGCTTTACCTAACGAAGGCGGAAATGCTATTTTATTCCAGCATTTATTTTGGTTTTTAGGCCATCCTGAAGTTTACATTATTGCCTTACCAGCAATGGGAATAGTATCTGAAATAATATCAACCAATGCCAGGAAACCAATATTTGGATATATGGCAATGGTTGCTTCTTTGTTTGCAATCGCTATACTTTCTTTCCTGGTATGGGCGCATCACATGTTTGTAAGCGGATTAAACCCATTCTTAGGTTCAATATTCGTGTTGCTTACCTTACTTATTGCGGTGCCGTCAGCTATAAAAGTATTTAACTGGCTTACCACTTTGTGGCGCGGCAGCATACGCTTTACGCCCGCAATGTTATTTGCTATAGGTTTTGTAAGCCTGTTTATTTCCGGAGGTTTAACCGGTATTTGGATGGGAAACTCTGCTATTGATATTCACATTCACGACACCTATTTTATAATAGCACATTTTCATCTTGTAATGGGAGTTGCTTCTATGTTTGGAATGTTTGCAGGTGTTTATCACTGGTTTCCTAAAATGTTTGGAAGGTACCTGAACAACACGCTTGGCTATATTCATTTCTGGTTAACTATTATTGGGGCCTATTTAATTTTCTGGCCAATGCATTACGAGGGTCTTGCAGGTATGCCGCGCCGTTATTATGATTATTCCACCTGGGTAAGCTTTAACCAGTTCGGAGATCTGAATCGTTTTATAAGCACTGTGGCAATGATTGTTTTTGCTGTGCAGCTATTATTTATTTTCAATTTTTTCTATTCAGTTTTTAAAGGAAGAAAACTAACTACGCCAAATCCGTGGTCTTCTAATACACTTGAATGGACCACACCAATAAAACCTGGTCATGGAAACTGGCCTGGTGAAATTCCTGAAGTGCACCGCTGGCCTTATGATTATGGAAAAGATGGAAGAGAATTTATTCCGCAAGATGTACCAATTGGCAGCGATGAAACTTTACATTAATTATTTTAAAATTTATATTATGCCCCGAAATTTTTCGGGGCATCTTTTTTATATGACATTTGCGGCGTGAAACCACAAACCACCTCAACATCTTACAATATTGTTTTAAAGTTCAAGGATTATTTCCAATTGATGAAGTTCACGCTCAGCTTCACTGTTGTTTTTACGTGTGTGTTATGTTATCTTATTGCGCCAAATATTATAGAATACAACTGGCTTTACATCATCATTTTATTTATTGCAGGATTGATGGTAACCGGCAGTGCCAATGCAATAAACCAGGCTGTTGAAAAAGATACAGATGCATTAATGAAGCGTACTGCCAAAAGGCCTGTTGCAGCTGGGAGGATGAGTGTAAATGAAGCATTTACTTTTGCTTTTATTACAGGTTTCGGCGGTATCATTTTAATGTATCTTTTTTTTAACCCTGAATCTGCGATGCTCTCAGCGTTCAGCATTTTTTTATATGCGTTTATTTATACGCCACTTAAAAAAGTAAGCTCAATCGCAGTGCTTGTTGGTGCTTTTCCCGGTGCATTACCTTGCTTAATTGGGTGGGTTGCAGCAACGGGTGTAATCAATCCGTTTGGCTGGATTAATGTTGCCAATGAAAGCTTTTCAAATGGTGCCGGATGGGTATTATTTGCTATCCAGTTTCTTTGGCAGTTTCCGCATTTCTGGGCAATTGCCTGGCTCGCTCATGGCGATTATGCAAAAGCAGGATTTAAATTGTTACCATCAAAAGAAGGTCCTACAAAATTTACAGCTTTACAAAGTGTGCTCTATAGTTTCGTAATGATACCGGTTGGCATATTGCCTTATTATTTTCATATTACCGGTTCTGTAAGTCTATGGATCGTACTCGCAGCTAACCTGTTTTTATTCACACAGTGTATAAGGCTTCTTATTGAATTAGACACAACAGCTGCAAGGCGGGTTATGTTTAGCAGCTATATTTATTTGCCTGTAGTTTTTCTCTCTTTGCTTGCAGATAAAATTTAAAAGATATCATCTATATATTTCTCGGCTTGTTATTTTATTGATTCGATAATAGCTAAAAAATTCCGCCAAATCATTCTGTATCTGGGTAAGAAATATGGGATTTATATTTCTTGACTATGAGTTTATCTTTTTTATTATTCTTTTTAAAGCAACCAATTAACCTGCCACCCGGTTTCTCTTCAGTCTTATCGATAAGAATACTTTATCCAAAAAATGCTTTCTTTCTAGATAAGTAAAAGCCTCATTCTTAAATTCTTTGCTAACGAAATTTTATAATCTAAAACAACCAAACATGAAACGAATTTTATCAGCCATTACTATTTGTATTTTGTTTACAATGAAAGCTTATTCATTTACGCAAATCGTAACTGTACAAAACCATGTATTTACACCGTCTAATTTTACAATTAATTTAGGCGATACCATTAAATGGACATGGCTTAACGGATCTCATACAACTACGTCACTTACCATTCCTGCAGGCGCTGCAACGTGGGATCATCCAATCAATTCTTCAAGTACAAGTTTCACTTACGTGCCTTCTAAACCTGGTGCATACAATTATAAATGCACACCTCATTTTGCAATGGGAATGCAAGGTAGCTTTACCGTTGTTTGCGCACAGGCAACAGTACAAATTTCTGCAGGCGGACCAACTACATTTTGTAAAGGTGGATCGGTGTTGCTTAATTCAAATAATACATCTAAAATTTCATCTTACCAATGGAAGAAAAACGGAACTAATATAGCCAATGCCACTGCCTCAACTTATAAGGCTACTGTTGCAGGTTCATATACTTTAACTGTTACAAATAATTGCGGCAATACTGCCAATTCAAATGCTATAAGTGTAACCGTAAATGCTTTACCCACTGCTGTTATTACTCCGGCTGATTCGGTAGCAATTTGCAGAGGCGATAGTATAAAACTCCAGGCAAACAAGAATGCAGCATTTACCTATCAGTGGCAAAAAAATGGCGTTAATATACAAGGCGCTACTTCAAATAATTATACTACGAAAACAGGTGGTAATTATAGAGTGATTGTAACCAGGACAGCCACCGGTTGCAGTAAAACATCACTACTTACAAAAGTAAAATTACAATGCCCGGGATTTGCCCAAACTAACCAGGTTGAAAGTTTGATAAAAGTTTTTCCTAATCCGTCAACCAATAATTTTCATGTTTCAATTCCTTACTTAAATAACCAACAATATGTTGTAACAATTTATGATAATAAAGGAAACGCTGTTGGTAATAAGAAGATCTTTTCAGACAATTTTAGTTTTGGTGATGATTTAAAATCTGGCATTTATCTTATTCAAATTAAAAGCAATAATGCAATTATTTTTGAGCAAAAGATAATCAAGGAATAAGTATAATATTAAAATTAAAAGCACTGCAAAATCAACATTTTGCAGTGCTTTTAATATGTAATAATGCAATTATTAGTTTGAATTTTTGTTTGAATCTTTTTCCTTTAAAATAAAACTTATCCTGCCATTTGTTTCCATGAAAGCAGTATCAATTTCCGCAAGTGTAATTTTTTTCGTTTCAAGTCTTAGGCTTTCATGTAAATCATTTTCACTCATGCCTGTTTTTTCAAGATTATTACCAATCAATGCTCCATTTTGATATAGCTTAATATAAATGCCTTTTACAAGCTTCTCAAACTTTTTATTCTTTACCGAAAGCCATGCTATTAAACGATGCATAATAACCATAACAACGGATGAAGCCACTGTTGCGAAATAGGGTGATGCGCCAACAACTCCTCTTGCGAGAACAGCCCCAAGCATAATAACAATTATATTATCAAAAGATGATCTTTTTGCAAAGGTTCGCATGCCTGCAAAACGAATAAGTATCAGCAGAATTATAAAAGTAATAAATGTGCGCATGCTCATTTGCAGCGTTGTAAGATTAGATCCTTCTCCAAATAAGTAATGTATTGCATTCATGTTATTTTAATTTTATAAGTTTTGAAGCTTTCAATGCGTCAAGCTTTTTTAATGGTTTAAATTTTTTGCCTGCTATTTCATTATAATTTACGAAAAAGGTTTCAATTTGTTGTATGATGCCTTCAGGCAAATCTTTTATTTCATTTACTTCAGCAAACATTTGCGAAGGCTCGGGTATAGCAAGAAATCTATCATTGCGAACTGTTTGCTGTTTTTCTGTTTGTTCGGCAGTTATTGCACCAATTATTCTGCAATCCATAACACAACCGGGGAAACTTTTTAATTCAGATATTATAATTATATCAAGCGGGTCTCCATCTTCTCCAATTGTATTTGGAATAAAGCCAAAATCAAAAGGGAAAACCATGCCGGCAGGCATTACTTTTTTTAATTTGAACCATTTGTTTTTTGTATCATAATCATATTTCTGTGCACAGCTTTTGGTGTTTCTGCAATTGCAAGTATAGTTTTCATATTCAACATTTAAAAAAGATAAAACAAAAATAAAGCCCCGGTAAAAAACGGGGCTTCGTCCTCTTAAATCAAACTCACTTTTTTTGTTAATGCATAGGCGCAGGAATATGTATGCCTTCACTTATTTCTTCTATCATTTTTTTATTAAATGCCGGAAGATCTTTTGGACTACGGCTTGTAACAAGTCCATTATCAACTACCACTTCTCTGTCAACCCAATCAACGCCTGCATGTATTAAATCTGTTTTTATTGATGGATAAGAAGTCATCGTTCTTCCTTCAAGCAAACCTGTTTCGATTAATGTTTGCGGACCATGGCAAATAGCAGCAACTGGTTTTCCTGAATCAAGAAATTCTTTTACAAATGAAACTGCTTTTTCATTTGTGCGCAATTTATCAGGATTTAAAACTCCGCCAGGTAAAACAAGTGCATCATAATCTTCTTCTTTTACATCATCTATATTTTTATCAACCTTTAATTCAATTGACCAGTGATCATGATTCCACGCTTTTACGTTTTCTTTTTGTGGAGAAACAATATGCACTTCTGCGCCAGCTTCTTCAAGTGCCTGCTTTGGGCTTGTTAACTCAACTTCTTCGAAGCCTGTTTCTGTAAGTATGGCAACTTTCTTGCCTTGTAGTGATTTCATATTTCAATATTTAAAAAAGAATAGAAATCAAAAATCAAACCAGCAGAACTATACAATGTTATTTATAGATTGCTTATAGGGAATGCAATTGCGAAATTTATACTGCATGTTTTTTGTAATGACTAACTCTTTTTTAATGCAAACACTTAATCGCAAAAGTAAATACCTACATTTCTTAATAAGTTTGAGTTATGAAAGCCGAAGAAAGACGACTGGAAGAGAATCAGCAAAAAGAAGTTCCGCTTGTACAATGGGGTCCTTATTTAAGTGAGCGCCAATGGGCAACTGTAAGAGAAGACTATAGCGCAGATGGAGATGCCTGGCATTACTTTCCTTTTGATCATGCGCATTGCCGAACGTACAGATGGGGCGAAGATGGTCTTGCAGGCATAAGCGATTATTATCAGAATTTATGTTTTTCTATTGCATTGTGGAATGGCAAAGATGCAATATTAAAAGAACGCATTTTTGGTTTGGGGAATTTCGAGGGCAATCATGGTGAAGATGTAAAAGAACTGTATTATTATTTAGACAATATTCCCACGCATACTTATATGCAGTACTTGTATAAATATCCACAACAACAATTCCCTTATGAACAATTAAGAACGGAGAACAGGAAGAAAACAAAGCTTGATCCTGAATATGAAATTCTTGATACAGGTGTGTTTAACGATAACCAATATTTTGATGTTTTAATAACATACGCCAAGTATGATGATGAAGATATTTTTATAAAGATTGATATCACAAATCATTATCACGAAGCTGCACCAATAACGGTTTTGCCCACTTTGTTTTTTTATAACCGTTGGCAATACACACCTGATTTAGAAAAGCCGTCAATCTCGCTCATAAATAAAAATTATGTTGCAACAGATCATTATAAACTGGGCAAACATTATCTCTATTTTTTAAATGCCGATGACAGGCTGTTTACTGAAAATGAAACCAACACAGAAATTGTAACAGGCACTCCTAATGCATCCATTTTTACAAAAGATGCGTTTCACCAGGCCATCATTCAAAAGAAAAATGTTACGCAACTGCGTAATAAAAAAACAGGAACAAAGTTCGCGGCAGTATATAAACTTAATATCGCCGCAGGCGAAACCAAAACAATATATTGCAGGTTAAGCAATGCACAAATCGGGAACCCATTTGCCAACGGCTTTGAAGAAGTTTTTAAAAAGCGAAAGAAAGAAGCAGATGATTTTTACGCTTCCATTTTGCCCAAAGAAATGAATAAGGATCTTTTTAATATTCAGCGGCAGGCAATTGCAGGATTGCTATGGAGCAAGCAATACTATCATTTTGATGTGGAGCGATGGTTAACAACCGGCGATGGTATTACAGAGCCAACGCTTGCAAGAACTACAGGCCGCAACAGTGATTGGACGCATTTAAAAAACCAGGATATTATTAGTATGCCTGATAAATGGGAATATCCGTGGTATGCGGCTTGGGACCTTGCTTTTCAAACTATTTCGATGGCAGTGGCAGATGCAGATTTTGCAAAGCACCAGTTATTGCTCATTATGCGCGAATGGTATATGAAACCGGATGGCCAGTTGCCTGCATATGAATGGAACTTCAGCGATGTAAACCCGCCTGTACAAGCCTGGGCTGCATTGCAGGTATATTATATCGAACAAAAACAAACCAACAAAAACGATGTACAGTTTTTGAAAAAAGTTTTTCAAAAGTTACTCATCAATTTTACGTGGTGGATAAACCGAAAAGACATAAAAGGTCAAAATATTTTTGAAGGAGGATTTTTAGGGCTGGATAATATTGGTGTTTTTAACCGCAGTTTTTATCAGCAGGGCACAACACAATTAGAACAGGCAGATGGTACAAGCTGGATGGGAATGTATGCGCTGAACATGATGGATATTGCTATTGAAATTGCTTTGTATGATGATTCTTTTGAAGACACTGCCACCAAATTTTTCGAACATTTTATTTTTATTGCAGAAGCATTGAATGAACGCAGTTTATGGAACGCAGAAGATAAATTCTTTTATGATGTTTTGACTGTTGCCGGTGCAGATCCTATGCCTTTGCGCATTCGTTCTATAGTTGGGTTAACGCCTTTGTTTGCCGTTTCAAATATTTTGTTATGGGAGTTGAATAAACTGCAGGATTTTAAAAAACGCATCACCTGGTTTGAAAAATACCGCAAGAAGAATAATAAATTTTGGCCAAACGAAGAGCGAAGTGAAGACGCAGAAATACTGTTATCGCTGGTAAAGAAAGAACGCCTCATTGATTTGTTAACTTACCTGCTTGATGAGAACGAATTTTTATCTGAAGGTGGCATAAGAGCCCTTTCAAAATATCATCTTGATCATCCTTATTCCACCACGGTTGATGGTGTTGCTTATACAATTCATTACGATCCGGGCGATAGTACTTCCAATATGTTTGGCGGCAACAGCAACTGGCGCGGCCCGGTTTGGATGCCCATAAATTTTCTTATCATTCAGGCCATTCGCAAGTATGGAAAATTTTATGGTGATACATTAATGGTTGAATGTCCTGTTGGCTCTGGTAATCAAATGAATCTTGAGCAGGTTGCTGATGAACTTACCAAACGCGTTATTAGTTTATTTGAAAAAGATGCCGATGGTAATCGCAAGGTTTTTGGTGACTACAACTGGTTTTACAAAAAACCGGAGAATGAACATCTTGTTTTATTCCATGAATATTTTCATGGCGATAACGGCCGCGGTTTAGGCGCATCTCACCAAACTGGCTGGACAGCATTAATTGCTGAACTGATTAGTGAGTATAGCGGCAAGTTGTAGTTGACAATTGACAGTTGATAATTGACAATCATGGCATTGGTTGTGTTTGCACTTACACCATTAAATGCTAAAAACTTGCTCCGCTTGTGCACGTCATTCCCGCGCAGGCGGGAATCTGATCTAACAAACAAAGCGCTTCGTTCCCCGTATCAAACTTGCCCCTGCCATTACCGACTATTTAATAAATCCTCTAAGTTGCTGATTTTGAATATTAAATTTTTTTGAAGTACGCCTTATATCATAAATTTACGCGTTGGCTGTAATACAAACTTGACTGTTTTTAAATAAACACAGACTTTACATGAAGATTAAAAATTTGGCGACATTTTTATTATTCATTTTATTTTCTTGTAACAACATTAATACAAAATCTACAGATGAAAGTAAATCTGCAATTAATGATAGTCTTGGTAATTTAGAAGAACTTGAAAAATCCGCTTCAGCGTCGAAAAAAATTACTGATACAATTCTTTTGGATTATAGATTTGGTATGACAAAAGAGCAAGTTCTCAATCATACTCAAAAACTTTATGCT
>JBDUBY010000233.1:0-12366 GCA_040003735.1 Parafilimonas sp. | reverse complement strand
AGTTTTTTTTGCAGGCTACAGATTAGATTCTGTAAACTATATAAATGCATGCGATGTATTTGTATTGCCATCTATAGCTAATGAAGACATGCCTCTTTCTTTATTAACTGCAATGAGTTTAGGCAAACCAATAATATCTACAAAATTTGCGGGTATAGCAGAAGCTATAACTGATAAAGAAAATGGTTTACTTATTGATCCTGATCCGCAATTGCTATTCGGAAAATTATATGCATGCATAGTTGCATTATATACTGATGCAACATTTAGATCAGAATTAGGCAACAACGCTTATACAACTTTCAATAAAAATTATTCTGAAGAAATGTATGCAAAAAAAATAATCAGCTTATACAATTTATCGCTTAATTAATGCTGACTTTTACTGTATAATGGAAACGATTTTAATTTTTGGCGGCTTTGGCTTTCTTGGTTCTAATGTTATAGATTATGCTTTACAAAATCACCTTAATGATTATAAATTTATTGTTTTTGATATTTATGAACAGCATCCATCAGGAAAAAGTTTTAAAAATGTAGCTAAAATTTATAAAGGAGATTTTACCAACAGGGAAGACATTAATATAGTATTTAAAGAAAATAAAATTGATTATGTTTTTCATTTTATAAGCACCACTGTTCCCGCAAATTCCAACAACAACATACGATATGATATTGAAAGCAATCTTATTTCAACAATTAACATGCTGGATACTTGCAAATCATACCCAATAAAAAGCATTTTTTTTATTTCTTCCGGCGGCGCGGTGTATGGAGATTCTACGCAGTATATTCATAAAGAAAGCGATAACTTAAATCCAAATAGTTCTTATGGTATTATAAAACTTACCATAGAAAAATATTTAAAACTATATAATCATCTTTATAATCTTAATTATTTGTGCCTGCGGTTAGCAAACCCATATGGCGCATTTCATCTTTCACAAAAACAGGGGTTAATAAATATTGCAATTAAAAAAGCGATAAGTAAACAAGAATTTGAGGTTTGGGGAGATGGCAGCAACGTAAAAGATTATATTTATGCTGAAGATGTGGCAAGAATAATTTTTACTTTAGTAAAAAGAAAAATTGTTAACCAGGTTTTGAATGTAGGAACCAATAAAGGATATGCTGTAAATGAAATTTTAGGTATAATAAAAAAACTGGTTCCTTCTTTTACAATTAAATACAAAGAACAAAAATCTTTTGATGTACCCAAAGTTGTATTAAATACAGAAGCGATAGTGGATTATATTGATTTTGAGTTAACATCTTTAGAACAGGGAATAAATAAAACTTTCACCTGGACTAAACGGCAGAAGAATAAACCTCTTTAATATTTAATTTATGTACTGCTAACTTTAGCGTGTTTATACTTGAAATATGAAAATCAATTTTATTAATTGTTTTAAACTTCAATCAGGTTTTATTTTTTTTATTTTAATTTTTTTATCTGGTTGTACAAAAACTGTTATAAAAGAAGATGAAGGATCTTCTTTTGATTATAATCCAAAACAAATTGCGCATGGTGTTCTTATAGGTGATGTGTACAATACAAATAATTTCGCAGCTTTTACTGACATCGCTTATTATGATAATGCATGGTATATAGTTTTTAGAGCTGGCACTATACATGTAGGTGGTCTTAAGGGGCAAATTAAAGTTTTAAAAAGTACCGATGCTGTTACCTGGACTGTTGACTACATAATTAAGAATGATACGCTTGATTTAAGAGACCCAAAATTATTTATTGATACGCTCAATAATAAATTATATACCCAGTTCACCGGCATTACAACTACCGAAAATAGAAAAAGTACATACAGTTTTCTCTCTTTACATAACATAAACGGAGGCTGGGGAACGCCTGGTATAATTACAAATAACAATGCCAGGAATGAAAAATATAATTTCTGGCGGTCAATCTATTTTAATGGCAAAACATATTGTGCAGCCTATCGTATACCAATATATGGCGGATATACAAATGATGATATTTGTTTATTTACAAATGATAATAATTTTGAAACGTATGATACGATAGGAAAACTGAACCTTGGAAAATCTCCCAGTGAAGCAACCGTTCGTTTTGCCCCTGATAACAAAATGTATTTTTTAATAAGAAGAGAAGTGGCGCATGTAGCCATGGGTTTTTCTTCGCCGGCAGATTACAGTAAAGTAACGTGGATTGATGACCCGCTATCAATAAGATTATCGTCTCCAAATTTTCTTTTTTATAATGGCAGGCTTTTAATTTGTGGAAGAGACCAGGATGCATTAACCTTTAAATTTTTCTCTTATAATCCTGAAACAAATAAAGTAGAAAAAGAAATTACTTTTCCTTCCGGAGTAGAAACCGGTTATGGAGGTATGAGTTTTAATCCTGCAAATAAAGATGAGCTTTTAATAAGTTATTATGTTATTAATGGCAACACCAGTTCTATAAAATTGATAAGAATGGACTTAAAAACTTTTTTACAATAAAGCTAAGCTGTGAGCTGTTTCAATTTTATTAGTATTATCCGCAGCAGCGATTTTATTTTTTGTTTTAAAACGTTTGCTTTAAGCGATTTTTTATACAGGTCAATGGCTTGTTTGTAATCTTTCATTCTTTCATATACAATAGCTATATAATAGTCTTTTATAATTCTTGCCTGTGCATGATAACGGTTATCCAACTTCGATAAATATTTATTATAAACTGTATTTATTTTTTCAATTTGGGTAAAGGAATTTTCGGTCATGTTATTTGAATGAATTCTGTACAAGCCAAGTGTTTTAGGAATGAATTTGAATTTATCTGTTATTAATGATGTTTTTAGCCAAAGATCATAATCATCAAGTCCGCCTATCGAAGCATTCATATCATAAAAACCACCTGCTTTCAAAAAGACATTTTTTTTAATGAGTGATGATGAAAGCGCAATACTGTTACCCATTGTCATCAGGTCTGCAAAAACAGGTTCTTTCACTTGCCGTGAAGGAATATTAATTCTGTAAAATGGTTTACCGTTTCCAAAATATTTTAATTTATGATAAATAACATCATAATCATTTAGTAATGGCAAACACATCTGTAATTTATCTTTTGTCCATTTATCATCAGAGTCTAAAAAGCACAGCCATTCGGCAGAAGCATGTGTCGCAGCAATATTTCTTGGCTTTCCTGGAAATCCCGAATTTGAAATTTCAAAATATTGAATGTTAAGCAAACTAATAAATTCATTTACAACATCTGCAGTGTTATCTGTAGATCCATCATCAACGATAATTGTTTCAAAATTTTTATGTGTTTGCAGCACTAAACTTTCAAGGCATTCGCGCAAATAATCTGCTCTGTTGTATGTTGCTATTATTACTGAAAAATCAATCATTATTCGTCCTGCTTTTCAACTGGTTACCTAATAACATCTTTAACGCACAATGTTAGACTTTTTTTTCTTTAGCCTTTTACTTGCGCTTATATTCAGTTACCAGCCTTTTATCAGCACGCAGTATGTACCAAGTGAGATTAGGGTTCCTTTATTATTATTATTCACTTTTTTTACTGTAATTTTTTCTTTTAAGAAAAAAAATGTTTTCTTTTTTATAATTGCCGGAAGTATTGCTTTAGCAATTTTCTTCTCAATATGGATTGGCCAATCGTCTAAAACACTTTCTGATATAGTATATGTAATTGTTTTAATTATTTTCACTTTTTGTTTTTATACATTTTTAAAACGCACTCCCTTACTGGTTTGGTTGTTAACAAGGTTTTGGCTTGTTTTATTATTGTTTTTATCGGTATGGTCTATTGGCGCATTTATAACGTACAATTTTAAATTACTGCCTTATACATTTTCGCCGTTAGGCGATTATTTATATTATTACAATTCAGTGTTTGGATATGTGTATGTAAAAAATTTTGGAACTGCAGAGTTAGGCCGGTCCTGTAATTATATGTTAGAGCCCAGTTATCTCGCTTTTATCCTTACAACCAATTTCTTTTTAATTAAGTCAATGCCTTTTACCGCGCTTGTAAAAAAAATAAGTAAACCAATACTTTTTTTTGGAGCGTTAGGCACAATTTCAACAGGCTGTATAATTGTTTTTGGAGTTGTTTTTAGTGTATCTGTAGTGTATTGGTTTGTAAAGAAGCTAAATTTTAATGAACGCGTGGCGCGTTATATTGTATTTGCATTATTGATTATTGGTGTTGCAGTTATTGCCACCATACCTAAAGAAAGAATTATTGAATATCTTGGAAATTCTTCTTTTGCTGACAGAGACAACCGGATTACCCAAAGTTTAATTATACTTGGCACTTCAGATATTAAAACCATTTTATTAGGGCATGCCCCTGGTTCTATTGAAACAAATTTCAGTCATGGTGAGTCAAACCAGTTTATGAAACTTTTAATTGAAGAAGGCGTTATATTAACGATTTTAGTTACTTTCTTTATAGTTATTTGCACTAAGCACAATTTTAAATTTATGCTGGCGGTTCTTATATTTCTAAATAGTGCAGTAATACTCTGGACACCACTTTTCTGTATTAATTTAATTTTATGCCGCATTTTGACTGAACCATCCGAACAAAAATTAATATGAAATGAGCCATAAAATTTTCGAGGTAAATTATGAAAACCACCGATTGAAATTTTATGGCGAATGCCATGTGGCAAATAAAAAGCAAAAATGTACACATGAATAATAAGGCAACAAAAAATTATTTAATCTCTGCAATTCTAATTTCCTGTTTCGGCTTTTTAAATATCGCAAATTGTTATTCGCAAAACATTTCATTGGTTACTAATGCTGTGTCTGCATACAAAATCGTTGTGTCAGAACGAAACACACATGATTATGCTGCTGCTAAGCAGCTAAGCAATTATATCAACCAAATATCAGGTGCAGTAATACCTGTTATAAATGATGATGCCTCATCAAGGGAGAATGAAATTGTTATTGGCAATAACAGGCATGCCGCAGCTTTTCATTTAAATGAAGATAAAGCCGGCAACACTTGCATCATAAAAACGAAAGGCAATACGCTTTTTTTATATGGAAATAATGATGATAGTTCTTCAGCTGATTGCGTTTATTATTTTGCAGAAAAATACCTGGGCTGCAGTGTATTATCTTCAGATGTAATTATAATTCCTCAAAGCAAAACAATACAGTTAGCTGCTGTAAATGAAAGATATAAACCACCATTTACATACAGGGATCTTTATTATAAAGACACGTACGATTCTACTTATACAGCATTTAACAGAGTAAATCATTTTGATGCCGGTGGTCAAAATCGTAAATGGGGAGAGATATGGTCGTCTTCATTTAATTATGTAATACCGCCCAAAAAATATTTTAAAGCGCATCCTGATTGGTTTGCATTAAACGAAAAAGGAGAGCGCATTCCAAACCAGCTTAATCTTACAAATGAAGCAATGTTTAATGAGTATGTAAAAAATTTCAGGCGGTTAATGCTGCGTTTTCCTAACAGTAAAGTTTGGTCTGTAGCAGCAAATGATGCATCAGTTCCGAACTATTGCCGTTGTGCTCAATGTGAAGCAATAAATAACCGCGAAGGAACACCAATGGGAACATTACTCACTTTTGTAAATAAAATAGCAGCACAATTTCCTGATAAAATTATCGCCACACAAGCTTATAAGTTTTATGAAGAACCACCTAAAACTATTAAGCCCGCATCCAATGTATTAATTGTTGAATGTGGCTCATTCATGTTGAATCATGCAGTGCCTTATCAAACAGCCACCTCACAGGATGCGGCTACTTATCGCAGAAGGCTTAATCAATGGCTGGCGCTTACAAATAATGTACGCATTTGGGATTATGAAACTGATTTTGTAAACCTTATGTGCCCGTTTCCAAATCTAGAAGTACAACAGAAAAATCTGCAATATTTTACTACGCTTGGCATTAAAGATATTTTTATGCAGGGCAACATTAATATAGGCGGTGAGCTTCCTGAATTAAGAGCTTATATACTTGCAAAACTTTCCTGGAATCCAAATGCAAATTATAATGATGTACTGAATCATTTTCTGAACAATTACTATGGAAAAGCAGGCCCATATATTCAGCAATATGTAACACTTACAACATCATCATTATTAAAATCCGGCATTCCACTCAAATGCCAGGATCATCCGCATAAACATTTTAAAGGATTTCTGTCTCCAAACTTATTATTGCAGTATAATCAACTTTTCAACAAAGCAGAAAACGCGGTAAAAGATAATCCGGCGCAATTAGAGCGTGTTAAAACCGCAAGGTTGTCTTTAATTTATGCAATGCTTGAGGCAACAAAAATGGTAAACATTATAAACAAAAAACAAAATGTAAACGCTGCGGTAGGATACCCGAATAATAAAAGCATTCTTGACCTGCTTGATTATTTTGTGCAAATGTGCAAAAAACATAACATTCAAAAGCTGTCTGAAGGTGGCGTTACAGTTGATAGTTACCAGGCAGATTTTACAAAATATGTAAAAGCTAACTATAACAGCGCTCAATAATTTTGAAAGAACTTGTTACTATAGGCTTACCATTTTACAACAATCAGTCAACGCTTAAACTCGCCATTAAATCTGTTTATGCACAAACATATAATAATTGGGAGCTGATAATGGTTGATGACGGTTCAACTGATAATTCTTTGGCCATTGCAAAAGAAATTAAGGATGAACGTGTAAGATTAATATCAGATGGAAAAAATCAAGGACTGATATTTCGCTTGAATCAAATTGCATCTTTGGCTAAAGGAAAATATTTAGCAAGAATGGATGCTGATGATTTGATGGATCCTGAAAGAATAGAAAAACAAATGCGGTTATTGCTGCAAAATTCTGACATAGATTTAGTAGATACCGGTGCTTATTCAATTAATGAAAATGGTTTTCCGGCAGGTAAGCGCGGTCTAAAAAATATAAATAACGATCCAAAACATATTTTACAACATGCAATGCTGCTGCATGCCAGTGTTGTTGGCAAAACAAGTTGGTTTTTAAATAACCCATACAACAAAGAATATGTACGAGCAGAAGATTACGAACTGTGGTGCAGAACATTTCCCTATTCAAAATTTGGCAGAATAAAAGAACCGCTTTATATAGTAAGGGAGGGAAGAATTAATGTGAAAAACTATTTAAAGAGCTCTCAAACAATAAGAAAGATTATAACAAAATATCATACCGGCATTCTTTCTTTTATAGAATTTAAAAAAGCTATTTATACATTAAGATTTAAAGAATTTATGTACCAGGTTTTCTCAATCGTAAACGCACATCATTTTTTGGCCAACACAAGAAATGATGCATTAAGCGAAAATGAAAAAAAACGGGTTGCAGATTTAATGGTTAGTATAAAAGATATAGAATACTTAAAGCAGAGTGAATGCAAAAAATAATATTTGTATCTAACACATCCTGGTATATCTATAATTTCCGGTTGAGCATTTTAAAGCTTTTTCTTAGCAAGAACTTTGAAGTTATTTGCATTGCCAATATTGATGATTACAGTGCAAAACTTACAGAGAACGGTGTAACTTTCATTGAATCTTCTCTTGCCAACAAAGGCAAAAACCCTTTTGGCGATTATGCTTATTATAAGTTTTTATATAATATTTATTTAGAGATTAAACCTGCTTTAATTTTTCATTACACAATAAAGCCCAATATTTATGGAAGTATGGCAGCCAGCAAAGCAGGCATACCGTCAATAGCCATAGTATCAGGAGCCGGATATGTTTTTTTACATGAGAACTGGCTTACCAAAATAACAAAAAGACTCTATACAAAAGCAGCAAGCAAATGCACTGAAATGTGGTTTGTAAATAAAGAAGATCAATCTATGTTTGAACAACAAAAAATTGTTGATTCAGCAAAAACAAAAGTCTTGCCCGGCGAAGGAATAAATACAGAATTATTCAAACGTGATGATCCTTATCCTGTTAATAACAAAGAATTTGTTTTTTTATTAGGAGGAAGAATGTTATGGGATAAAGGAGTAGGTGTGTATGTTGAAGCCGCAAAATTAATAAGAGAAAAATACCCATGTGCTAAATTTCAACTCTTAGGATTTATAGATGATCTTAACCCATCATCAATATCTAAAGAGCAAATAGTAGACTGGGCAAATAAAGGCATAGTAGAATATCTTGGCGTTACTGATAATGTAAAATTCTTTTTAAACAAAATTAATTGTTTCGTGTTGCCATCATATTATAAGGAAGGCGTTCCAAAATCTTTGCTTGAAGCTGCCAGCATGGAATTACCATTAATTACAACTGATAATATCGGTTGCAGAGAAGTTGTAGAAGATGGCTATAACGGATTTTTATGTACCGTAAAAGATAGTGGCAGCCTTGCAGAAAAAATGGAAAAAATGATTTGCATGCAAAAAGAGGATTTAATTAATATGGGAATAAGAGGCAGAAAAAAAGTTACAGAGAACTTTCATGAAAACCTTGTGCTTGATTACTATGTTAATACCATAAATAAATATCTGTCAACATCTGTTGATTATTTAAGAGCAATTAAAAATTAATTGCTTTTGATGGTAAAAAAGTATTTTCAAAATCATATAAATTATCTAATCCATAAAATTTTAAAATATCGTTTCCGGTTGCAAGATCGGCATCTGAATAATGTTTTTTCCAGGATAATAAAATGTTTTCGCCATTTCTTAATGGGCTGTCAGATCGCGTCATAGCCGATTCTTTTCGCATTAGCTTTTTAATATTCCCGTTGAATTTCAATTTCAAAAAATTAAATAATTTATGTATTTCTTTTTCAGGATCGGTTAAAAAATTTTCATAGAATAAACAATAATATTTCCGGTTTCTTAATTGATGAAAAGATATATAATAGGTGATACACCAAATATGCATGTTAATTGTAAAATGATCATTACTTGATTTTAACAGTTCTAATGCACCTTCAGGTAATGATGTTTTTATTGTATTTTCCTGTTGCAAAATTCTTTCTTTTATATTATGAACACCCCAGTTTACTCTCTTCCATGATTCAATTACCGGGTATGGATTTCTTAATAAAACTATGATAGACATCTCAGGAAAATTTTGGCTGATATATCCTAACATCATGTTTGCATATATATCTTTTATCAGTTTATATGTGCATATAAGTTTTTTATTTTGGGAATCCGTCCAGGCATTTCTAATATTTCCTTCAAAAACTTTTTTAAACTTATTATAAATAGCACTACTATCTTCATTGGGAATGATATATGTTGGGTAATGAATATTTTTAAAGTCTTTTAGCTTACCCGGTTTAAATGGTTCAAAAATTATTCTAAACCTGTTATTATAATTAATTAATTCGGCAACTAAAGTGCTGCCACTTCGCCCCAATGATGCTAAAAAAACAGTTTTATTTATGTCCTTATTTGTGTTGAAATATATTCTTGAAATTGTTTTTTTGTAAATATGCCTATAAGCTTTTTTAATAAATTTTATCATTATGTTTATAGTTTAACCAAGGCATTGGCAGCAACAAAGTCTTTTACAAATGTAAAAGCGAAAGCTTACAAAAAAAGTAGTGTAATTAATTTTCAATATGAGAATATTTTATCAGTATTCCACAAGTTTATACCGCAATAAAAGCAAGGATTAAATACAATAAATAATTGAAACCCCGACTTCTTATAATCACCAATCGCCTTATAGTTGGAGGAATTTCCAACGATATTATTCCGCTTGCATATTATCTGCGTTCAAATTTTGAGATACTTATTTTGCATGGTGAAAAAGAAAAAAGCGAAGCTGATGCAAATTTTTTGCTAAACAATTATCCTGGCTTAAACATTAAAAAAATACCCTCTTTTCAAAAGCAAACGAATCCCATAAAAGATACGATGGCCTGGTTTGCAATTTTGAAGGAAATAAAAGGTTTTAATGCTGACATTGTACATACTCATGGTGCTAAATCAGGTTTTTTAGGCAGACTGGCAGCTTATAAACATAAAGTGCCGTCCATTCTGCATACTTATCACGGCCATCATTTTCATTCTTATTATAATGGGTTTATCAGCAGCTTTTTATTAAAAATAGAAAAGCGGCTTGCCCGTATTACAACAAAAATTATAGCGATAAGTGAGTGGCAAACAAAAGAACTCACTGAAATCTATAGCATCATTCCGGCAAAAAAAATAAGAACAATTCCAATTGGAATAGAAGATGGAAAAAAAAATATTGATCCTGTAAAACAAAGATGTCTTTTCAGAAAAAAATATGCTGTTGAAGAAGATGTTATCGCAATTGGCATTGCAGGCAGAATTGTAGCCATAAAAAATCTAAAACTTTTTATCCAGGTGGCGGCAAAATTATTATCCTCTTCATCAAAAAAGCTTTGCTTTTTTATTATAGGTGATGGCATTTTAAAAAAGCAAATAGAGAAGGAGTGTACAACATTAAACATACATTATACAGAAAACACAGGCGAAAAAGCCAATATTATTTTTACTTCATGGATTGAAGATATTATGCCTGCAATGCATGCTATGGATATTGTTGCACTAACATCAAATAATGAAGGAACACCAATGAGTTTGATTGAAGCACAGTTTTGCGGAAAACCGGTTGTAGCAACAAATGCAGGCGGTGTAAGGGATATAGTTTTAAACAATGAAACAGGGTTTCTTGCAGAACCAGGCGATGCAGAAATGTTATATCAAAAACTTAAATTGCTTGTAGAAAATAACGAGCTTAGAAACACAATGGGAAATAAAGCGGCAGAGTTTGCAAGATCAAATTTTTCAAAGCAAAAAGAAATTGAAAGTTACAATCAGCTATACAAAAGCTTGCTCAAAGCGTAAACGACAAAGCTCTTAAATTCTAAAATTTTTTTGAAGTAAATTTTGAATGATACGCTTTCTATATCAGTAGTTTTATATAAAAATAGTATTCAACAACTGCAACAGCTGCTTAGCTGTGTTTTAAGAACCACACTATTTTATAAAATTTATTTTATTGATAATTCGCCATCTGACAAGCTGAGAAATGAACTTAAAGAATTTATAGAAAATAAAGAACTTGAATACATTTTCACAGGGAAAAATTTAGGTTATGGTGCAGCTCATAATATCGCAATAAGAAAAGTGCTGCAAAAAAATAAATATCATCTTGTTTTAAATCCTGATGTAAAATTTGGTAAAGGAATTTTGGAAGAGCTTTATAATTATATGGAATTAAACAATAACGTTGGTGTTGTTTTACCAAAAGTTTTATATCCAAATGGAAATCTTCAATACGTTTGCAAACTTTTACCAACACCATTTAATTTAATATCCCGTTTATTTCCAAATACTTTATTTCCAAAATATAATCAGCAATTTGAGTTACATTTTTCTGGTCATAATAAAATAATGAACATTCCTTATTTGCAGGGATGTTTTCTTTTACTAAGAACTAAAGCCTTAGAAAAAGTTGGGTTATTCGATGAAAGATTTTTTATGTATCCTGAAGATATTGATTTAACAAGAAGATTACATAAAAGATATGCAACCATTTATTATCCCTATGTTGTAATATTTCATGAGCATGCTAAAGCATCATTTAAAAATTGGCGCATGTTTATTATTCATGCATATAACATAATTAAATACTTCAATAAATGGGGATGGTTTTTTGATACTGAAAGAAAAAGAATAAATAATTCCGTGTTGCAACAATTGAGGCAAAGTGAATGAGAGAAGCATTATTATTGCAAACATTGGTGATACTTATTATGATCAACTGTACAAAAGTTTACTTACACTAAAAAAAACAGAGCGTTCAACCCAACAACATGTGGTAATTGAATAAAAAAATTACGTTTGCAACTTTATGGCTAAAAATATATTAATAACAGGTGGTGCAGGGTTTATAGGTTCGCATGTAGTACGGCTATTTGTAAATAAATATCCTGATTACAAAATTGTAAACCTTGATGCACTTACATACGCGGGCAATCTTGAAAATTTAAAAGACGTTGAAAATGCGGCAAATTATTTCTTTGAACATGCAAATATTTTAGAGCCTGATGTGTTGATGAATATTTTTGAACAACATAATATTACTGATGTAATTCATCTCGCTGCAGAAAGTCATGTTGACCGTTCTATTCTTTCTCCAATGGATTTTATTTATACCAATATTATCGGCACTGTAAATCTTTTAACGGCTGCAAAAAGTTATTGGAAAGAAGATTTAACTGCACATCGTTTTCATCATGTATCAACGGATGAAGTGTATGGAACTTTAGGCAACGAAGGTTTATTTACTGAAGAAACAGGTTATGCGCCTAACTCGCCTTATTCAGCAAGTAAGGCTTCATCAGATCATTTTGTGCGTGCTTACGG
>JBDUBY010000445.1:0-3668 GCA_040003735.1 Parafilimonas sp. | reverse complement strand
ACATTCATCGTAACTTTTATCTTTAGTTATAATTTTTACATCATAAAAACTATTAAATGCCATCAAAAAAATTAAGTCATCTAATGCTAATTGCAACCATTTGTTGCATGTCTTTAATTGTAAAAGCACAACCTTCACGTTTCAGTATTGAACATTATATTAATGTCAATAACGACACGCTAAACTATCGCATGTTATATCCTGATTATGACACACTGCGTAAGTACCCGCTGGTGATTTTTTTACATGGCTCCGGTGAACGTGGCAGCGATAACGATGCGCAATTAAAATGGGGCGTACAAAATTTTGCAACAGATGAAATGATGGTGAAACATCCTGCTATTGTAATTGCGCCGCAATGCCCCGCAAATGCAGGCTGGTCAAGTTTTGACAGAAAAACAATGGGGTTACAACCGCAACCATCAAAGCCCATGCAACTGGTAATAGAATTAATTCAACAAATAATAAAAAAGATGCCGGTAGATACAAACCGTATTTATATTACCGGTCTTTCTATGGGTGGTTATGGAACGTATGATGCTATTGAACGTTATCCAGATTTGTTTGCAGCAGCCATGCCTGTTTGCGGTGGCGGCGATGTAAGCAAAGCTGGCACCATCGCACATATTCCCATGTGGATATTTCATGGTACGGAGGATGCAGCAGTAAATCCCATCAACTCTTTAAATATGGCGGAAGCTTTAACCAAAGCCGGTGCGCATCCGGGTTTAACAATGTATCCTGAAACCGGGCATTTTTCGTGGCTGGCAGCGTATAGCGATATGGATGCAATGGAATGGTTGTTCAGGCAACATAAATAATTGATGCTAAAGTGGCCGCAATAAAAATATGCAGCACAAGTGTTGCGACGCAACCGTGATGCCATGAAATGCTGCAGCTGGTAACCAAGAAATATCTTTTATATTTGCCGCAATAAAATTGTATAATGAAAATGAAATATTTTTTTCTTGTGATGATGAGTTTTTGTTCTGCAACACTATTTGCACAATCAAAAACGGATACCGTAAAAGTTTGGGGCAATTGTGATGATTGCAAAGAGACGATTGAGAAGGCCGCTAAGGAAGCAGGCGCTGTTTCCGCCGATTGGAACATGGATAATTATTTGCTTGTAATAAATTATGCTGCGGATAAAACTTCTATGCTTGATATAGAAAAATCTGTTGCTGCAGTTGGTTATGATACGCAGGATGTAAAAGCAGATGATGCAGCATATAAAAAATTACCAAAGTGTTGCAAGTATAAACGCAAAGGCGACGATACAAAACAGGATTAAATAAAATTATTGTTTGATGAAAGTTGCTATGCCTTTGGTGTAGCAACTTTCTTTTTTACAGCACTATCTTCGCGCATTAATTTTTTCAAAAGATGATTATAAAAAATGCCCGCTGCTTTTTTTTATTGATTGTATTATTCATTGGTTTCAGTGCATCATTTGCACAGGCGCCTGCAACCTATAACAGCGCAGATATTTATTTACAGTTGAAAAAATTAAATGTGCTTGGTAGCGTATTATACATTGCTGCACATCCTGATGATGAGAACACAAGACTGCTTGCTTATTTTTCAAACGGTGGTTTGTACAGAACAGGTTACATGAGTTTAACACGTGGCGATGGCGGGCAGAATTTAATTGGTGATGAACAGGGAATTGATCTTGGTTTGATACGCACACAGGAATTATTATCTGCAAGAAGAATTGATGGTGCAGAACAATTTTTTAGCCGCGCTTATGATTTTGGTTTTTCAAAAAGTTCTGATGAAGCGTTAAGAACCTGGAATCATGATAAAATATTAAGCGACGTAGTCTGGGTGATCAGAAAGTTTCATCCTGATGTAATTATTACCCGCTTTCCTCCTGATGCAAGAGCAGGTCACGGGCATCATGCTGCCTCCGCAATTTTAGCAAGAGAAGCATTTACAGATGCGGCAGATTCAACAAAATTTCCTGAGCAATTTCAATACGGCGTGCAACCATGGCAGGCAAAAAGAATTTTTTGGAACACCTACAATTTTGGCGGCAACAACACAACAAATGATAACCAGTTTAAGATGGATGTTGGTGGCTATAATACACTGCTTGGAAAAAGTTATGGAGAGATTGCAGCCAAAAGCCGCAGTCAGCATAAAAGCCAGGGTTTTGGCGCTTCTGCACAACGTGGCGAAGCGTATGAATACTTTGATCTTACTGCAGGTGCGCCGCTTAAAAAAGGTTTGTTTGATGATGTTGATACAACATGGAACAGGATTGAAAATGCTGCAAACATTCAGCAACAGGTAAATGATGTAATTAAAAATTTCCAGTTTGAACATCCTGAAAATTCTGTTGATGCGTTGGTTGATTTATATAAAGCAATTAAGCAATTGCCTGGTGGCTATTGGAGAGGTAAAAAACTGGATGAAGTACAACAATTGATTATTGAATGCAGTGGTATTTATCTTGAAGCAACAAACAATAATGAGTTTGCTGTTAAGCAACAAAAATTCAATGTGCAGTTCTTTATCAATAAAAGATTAAACAGTAATGTGCAGTTAAAAGAAGTAAAGCTGTTGAACTTTGATTCTTCTGTTAATACAAATCTTACAACAGATATCAATAATAGTTTTTCAAAAAGTTTTGTGGTTGATGACAACACGCCTGTTACACAACCTTACTGGTTACAATATGGTTTGGATAGCATTGGAAGTTTTACGGTAAAAGATCAAAATTTAATTGGCAAACCGCAAAGCGATGCTGCATATAATGCCTCATTTACTTTTAATGTTGATGGTGAAGATATAACAGTGCAAAGGCCTGTTCAATATAAAACAACTGACCCGGTAAAGGGTGAAATGTATCAACCGTTTATTGTTACAGATCCTTTAAGTGTTTCGTTGCAACCTTCTGTTATCTTAACCAACATCAAACAAAATAACCAGGCTGTAAAAGATGATGAAGTTTTTGCAGAAGTGAAATCGTATATCGAATCTCCCAAAACAAAATTGAAATTATTTTTTGTGCAGGATAATGATCCTGTTTTTATAAAAGATACAACGGTTGATCTTGAATACAATCAAACGTATGATTTCAATTTCCTGCTATCGAAATATTACAACAAATCAAAAGGTGAACCATCCATTGCTGTTGAATTAAACGTGAACAATAAACCTGAATCTTACAACGGTGATCTGCATTCTATTCAGTACGATCATATTCCTTACATACATTATTACGCAACAGATAAAATTCATGTGGTGAATGATGAAGTAAAAACGGTTGGCAAACACATTGGTTACATTGTTGGCGCCGGCGATAAGTTGCCGCAGAGTTTACAGCAAATGGGTTATGATGTAAAAATTCTGAATGAAAAAGATATTACGCCGTCTAATTTAAAACAGTTCGATGCAATAATAACAGGAGTGCGTGCATACAATGTGCATGAATGGTTAAGCGAAAAATATGGCGTATTAATGAATTATATAAAAGATGGGGGCAACTTAATTGTACAGTATAATACTAACAATAATATAGGTTCTGTAAAGGCGAATATTGGTCCGTATAATTTTACAATTGGCAGAACAAGAGTTACGGAAGAAAATGCTGATGTACATATTCTATTGCCAAACAATTCAGCATTAAATTATCCAAACAAAATAACGGATGCAGATTT
>JBDUBY010000156.1:0-12378 GCA_040003735.1 Parafilimonas sp. | reverse complement strand
AAACTACTATAGAAATAAGGCGTCTTCGCTTCAAACTCGGCGCTGCATGTATCTACCATTTTATAGATGCGTGTTATACCAAGTGCTTTACGTTTTTCATACACCTGTTCATCGGTGCAGCGGTCAATTAATATGCGGGAAATTTGTTCATCACCAAAACCATTTTGTTTTGCTTCTTTCAAAAGATCTTCCGGCAAATTATCCAATGTATGTTTAGCAAGTTCTTTTTCAATTCTTACAATTTCCTGTATTTGATAAATAAACCAGCGATCAATTAACGTAGCTTCAACAATAGTTTTTATTCTCACGCCCTGCATTAATGCATCTTTAATTCTGAAGATGCGATCCCACTTCGGCGTTTTAATATATTCAACCAGTTCATCGCTCTTCATTAAACTTTTTCCATAATAACCCAAACCAACAGCTTCATTCTCCAAACTTTGACAAGCTTTTTGAATTGCTTCATTAAAACTTCTGCCGATTGCCATTACTTCGCCTACACTTTTCATTTGCAAACCCAACGTATCATTCGCACCTTTAAACTTATCAAAATTCCAGCGCGGCACTTTTACAATTACATAATCCAGTGCAGGTTCAAAATATGCAGAAGTTGTTTTTGTAATTTGATTTTTTAATTCATCAAGCGTATAACCAATTGCAAGCTTTGCTGCAATTTTTGCAATGGGATAACCTGTAGCTTTTGATGCAAGCGCAGATGACCGGCTAACACGCGGATTAATTTCAACCGCAATAATATCTTCTGTTTCAGGATTGAGGGCGAACTGCACATTGCAACCGCCTGCAAAATTTCCGAGACTGCGCATCATTAAAATTGCCTGGTTACGCATGTCCTGGTACGCCGTATCACTCAACGTCATCGCTGGTGCAACGGTTATAGAATCGCCGGTATGAATGCCCATCGGGTCAACGTTTTCAACCGTGCAAATAATAACAACATTATCATTTTTATCACGTAATAATTCCAGCTCAAATTCTTTCCATCCTAACACCGCTTTTTCAACCAATACTTCATGGATTGGTGATGCTTGTAAACCTCTTTGCAAAGCTTCATCTAATTCAGATTTATCATGCACAAATCCACCACCTGTTCCACCTAAAGTAAACGACGGACGAATCACCAACGGAAATCCAATATCCTGTGCAAATTCTTTTCCTTCAAGCCAGCTATTCGCAACGCGGCTGGGCGCAACTTTAATTCCTATATCCAGCATTAATTGCCTGAATTTTTCACGGTCTTCCGCCAATTTAATTGCGGCAATATCAACACCAATTAAACGCACATTATATTTTTCCCAAACGCCTAACTCATCTGCTTCAATACAAAGATTCAATGCAGTTTGTCCACCCATGGTTGGTAGCACCGCATCAATTTGATTTTCTTCTAAAATCTGTTCAATACTTTCAACCGTTAATGGCAATAAATAAACTTTGTCGGCCATCATCGGGTCGGTCATAATCGTTGCGGGATTACTGTTGATAAGAATCACTTTTATTCCTTCTTCACGAATGCTTCTTGCAGCTTGCGATCCACTATAATCAAACTCGCAAGCCTGGCCAATAACAATAGGCCCGGAACCAATAATTAGAACTGAATGAATTGAATTGTCTTTAGGCATGATGCGCAAATGTAAACTGCTGTTTTTTATTTTAAGCAGCTTAATAATTTAATGTGGATTTTTTGGGAATCACCTGCAATATTTTATGGCATCACGGTTGTGTCACTCCCTTGTGCTGTATATTTTCATGGCGGCTAAAATATCAATCTAACACCTTAACCATTATATTTTTGAAGTAAACAGTGCTGCCGGGATCGTGGCCTTGTAAAGCAAATGTTCCTGAAGAAATAATCCTTCCTTTCATATCATCTGGCCTTTGCACATTATCAGGCTCGGTATAATCAACAACCGTTTTATCATTAATCATAATAATAACATGTTTGCCCTGAACTTTTATATATTCAGTAAACCAAACATCATCCGGCACTACAACTTCTTTTACATCTTGCACAGCATATAAACTTCCAGTTCTGCGCCAGTCTGTATGTGAATTATTTACCTGTACTTCATAACCTTTTTCAGGCCAGCCACCTTGTTGAAATTCAGTATGAAAATATATACCTGAATTAGCATGGGGCTTCGTTAAAACGTCAGCTTTAAATTCAAAGTTTTTAAAATTATGATTGTTTACAGGGCCTTCATAAAATAAGTGTGCAGTGTTGCCATTCACTTTTATCATGCCGCTGTCAACATTAAACGTTTGTGCATTATCACCAACTTTCCATCCATCTAAAGATTTGCCATCAAACAAAGAAATCCACTCATTTTTTTGCGCATTTGTTTTTTGAAACATTATTATGCATAAACAAAAACCGAGCAATTTTAAAAGACTATTTTTCATATTTATAATTTATAACTGTTATTAAAATATGCCAGGAAAACTTCAAGGTAATAATTCTTCGAGATCAGTTAATTTAATTTCTTCCAAAACTTCACGACCAGTTTTCCATCTTATTAAACGAATACAACCATCTGCAATCTCAATTCCTGTAATATCGCCATCATCAAAACAACAACAACCGCTGTTAAAATAAGAAGGGATTATTTTGGAAAGATCAGGCGGCGTTTCATTTTTTGGTTGCGCTTTTTTTATTTCTTCTTCAAATGCTTTAATAACACTATCATTTTTATTTGTGTTTGCAACATTTAATTTTTGATATAAGATTTCTAAATGTGTTAACGACATAAATACCGGCTGATGTGTGTGACCTGTTATTAATAATGTGTTTTTTTCAGCACTGCTCCAGTCGTACATAATTGAATTGTGTAAAGATTTTAAGTGATCGTTATTAGCAGGCGTGTTGGGATTTATGTCAAGCAAACCTTGAATTGGCCCCCAAATATTCGACACAAAAAACTTACTAAACCAATTGCCATCGCTTTGCAAATCGCCCTGGTGGCCATGTGTAAGATAAATCTGGAAATTTCTATCGTTGATAGTTGTTGTAAGAATGCAGCCTTCATAAATCGGAAACTTTTCTCCATAAATACTTTGCAGTTGTATAAAAGCTGTTGGATCGTTTGCCCAATACAAATCATGATTACCATAAATTTTTATAAATCGTTTTTGTTGCTGAAATAATTTTTCTTTTTCAAATGAAAGTTGATTATGTTTTTTAACAGCAAAAATATTATTCTCCCAAAGCTCTTCTCCATCACCAAGATTTATAAAAAAATAACCTTCCTTGAAATAATAACCAAGTGCCGCAACATAATTTTTTTCGCATACAGCAAAATCGTCTGCATTATTTTTTGCGCCTTTATGTTCGTCAGAAAAAATAATAAATTTTTGTGTTGATGTGTCGAATGGAATTATCAAACCTTTTTTTACATCACCTTCAAAAATATTTTTATGTAATTCTGTTAACGAATCAAAAACGCGTTGTTTATCCGGACGTGAAGAGAATTTATTTGCTAAGCGAATAATTGGTTCCCGCAAAAGTTTTTGAAGCAACTTCTTCATATTTTATAAAAGTAAAGTGAAAGCTGTTTTATACATTTTTTAAATTTAGAATGGCAGCAATAGCTGCCATAAATATTTTGTACAAGTGATTGATCTCCGAATCAAGTTCGAAGACAGGCTACACCGTGATGCTATATGCCGAAGCTGGTAACAAAAAAATAATTGTATTAAATACATTTCATTTTATATTTGCTGCTCATGAATTTAAACATACATACACATCATCATCATTTTACCGCGCAGGTAAGCTGTTGTGATTGTATGTAATTATATAAAACATTATAAACACAGGCTTACCAGAAACGGTGAGCCTTTTTATTTTATGACAAAGCTGAAAATAGCATTACAGAAATCAGGAAGATTGTATGATGATTCCATAAAAATTTTAAAAGAATGTGGAATTGAATTACAAAACGGCATGAATAAATTGTTGAATGAAGCCACGAATTTTCCTATGCAAATTTTGTTTTTGCGTGATGATGATATTCCTCAATATGTTGAGGATGGCGTTGCCGATATAGGAATTGTTGGCGAGAATATTATTCGTGAAAAAAACAAAGATGTTGTATTAATTGACAGGCTTGGTTTTGGAAAATGCAGGTTATCAATTGCAGTTCCTCGCAATGAAAATTATATTGGTGTTTCTTTTTTGAATAAGAAACGCATAGCAACAACGTATCCATTTTTATTAAAGAATTTTTTGAATGAAAATAAAATTGATGCAGAGATTCATGAAATAAGCGGTTCAGTAGAAATCACGACAGGCGTGGGTTTGGCTGATGCGATTTGCGATTTGGTAAGTTCTGGAAGTACGTTGTTCTCAAATGGTTTGATAGAAACAGAAGTGATTTTGAATTCTGAAGCTGCACTTATCAGCAATAAAAATTTACCAACTGAAAAAGAAATATTGTTGAATAAATTATTGTTTAGAATACAAGCCGTAAAAAAAGCGAAGAAGTATAAATATATTTTATTGAATGCACCTGATGAAAAACTTGATATTATTTGCAGTTTGATTCCTGGTATGAAAAGTCCAACTATTTTGCCTTTGGGAATCAGCGGTTGGAGCTCGTTGCATTCTGTTGTACACGAAGATGATTTCTGGAATATTATTGAAGGCTTAAAAGAAAATGGAGCTGAAGGAATTTTAATTGCACCAATTGAAAAAATGGTTTTATGATGGAGGTTGTAAAATATCCAGACAAAAAAAACTGGCCGCAATTATTACAGCGGCCAACGCAGGATTTCACATCAATAAAAAATACAGTGCAAAGTATTTTAGATGATGTAAAGCGAAATGGTGATGAGGCAATTAAAAACTACACAAAGCAATTCGATAAAATTGAGTTGAGTGATTTTTTAGTAAGTGGTGAAGAATGGCAAGGAGCCGAAACGATTGGTGATAATTTAAAAAACGCAATCAATGTTTCTATAAAAAATGTACGCACATTTCATGAAGCACAAAACCAACCTATTCAAAAAATTGAAACAATGCCTGGTGTTGTTTGCTGGCGTAAATCTGTTGCAATTGAAAAAATTGGTTTATATATTCCGGGTGGAACAGCGCCTTTGTTTTCAACTTTAATTATGCTTGCTGTTCCTGCAATGCTTGCTGGATGTAAAGAAATAATTGTTTGTACGCCACCGCAAAAAGATGGGCATATTCACCCGGCCATTTTATATACAGCAAAACAAATTGGTGTCAACAAAATTTTTAAAGTTGGTGGTGCACAAGCAATCGCGGCAATGGCTTACGGCACAGATTCAATCAATAAAGTATACAAGATTTTTGGCCCGGGAAACCAGTTTATAACTTATGCGAAAATGTTAGTGAATGCAGAAGGTATTGCAATTGATATGCCTGCTGGTCCGAGTGAAGTTGCTGTTTTAGCTGATGCAAATGCTGATGCTGATTTTATTGCTGCTGATTTATTATCACAAGCGGAACATGGAAAAGATTCTCAGGTTTTATTAGTTACAAATAACGAAGCTGTTATCAACCAAACAATAAAAAATATTGAATTGCAATTGAAAAATTTGCCAAGAAAAGAAATCGCAATTGCAGCTTTACAAAACAGCAAAGCTATTTTGGTAAAAGATATAGATGAAGCAATTGAATTGATTAATGAATATGCGCCGGAGCATTTGATTGTTGCTTGCGACAATGTTGAATTAATTGCTGAAAGAATTACAAATGCAGGTTCTGTTTTTCTTGGAAATTATTCACCTGAAAGCGTTGGTGATTACGCTTCTGGCACCAATCATACATTACCAACAAATGGTTTTGCAAAAGCTTACAGCGGCGTTTCGTTAGATAGTTTTTATAAGGAAATTACATTTCAGCAATTAACGAAACAAGGATTAGAAAATATTTCAAATGCAGTTACAGCAATGGCTGAAGCAGAAGGTTTGCAGGCGCATGCAAATGCGGTTTCAATTCGTTTAAAAAATTAATTATGCCTGAATTTATTTTGGATAATATTATAAGAGAAAATGTAAAAAAGCTCATTCCCTATTCCTCTGCGCGTTCAGAATTTGAAGGTGATGCACAAATTTTTTTGGACGCCAATGAGAATAGCTTAGGATCATCATTTAATAATAATTTTCACCGTTATCCTGATCCTTTACAGAAACAATTGAAAGAAGTAATCAGTTCAATTAAAAATATTTCGACCGAAAATATTTTTATTGGCAATGGAAGTGATGAAGCAATTGATTTATTGATTCGTGCTTTTTGCAATCCTTCAAAAGATAACATTTTAATTTTTCCACCAACATATGGCATGTATGAAGTAGCTGCAGAAATAAATGATGTTGCCATAAATAAAATTTTATTGACGGAAGATTTTCAGTTAAATATGGAAGCTGTAAAATCTGCAATTGATGCGAATACAAAAATCATTTGGGTTTGTTCGCCAAATAATCCAACAGGAAATTTATTAGCAGAAGAAAGTATTGAATGGTTATTGCAAAACTTTAATGGCATTGTTGTAGTTGATGAAGCGTATGTAGATTTTACAAATAAAGAATCATGGATAATAAGATTGAATGAATATCCAAATCTTGTTGTACTGCAAACATTATCTAAAGCATGGGGTTTAGCAGGATTAAGAATTGGTTTTGCATTCGCATCTTCAGCAGTTATTAATGTGTTGAATAAAATAAAACCGCCTTATAATATTAGTGAAGCAACGCAGCAATTGGCTTATTTAGCATTGCAAAACGAAGATGAAACGAAAGAGAAAATTATTATTTTAAATCAGCAGAAAGAAAGATTACTTCAAGAGTTTCAACAGTTTGATTTTATAAAAAAGATATCTCCGTCTGATGCTAATTTCATTTTGATAAAAGTTGAAAATGCAAATGATCTGTATAAAAATTTATTATCAAAAAACATTGTTGTAAGAAACAGGAGTAATCAACCCCTCTGCGAAAACAGTTTAAGGATAACAGTTGGAACGCCGGAAGAAAATGATGCTTTGCTAAATGCACTTAAAGATTATCAATCATGAAAAAAATATTTATTGATATTGATGTAATTCTTGTGTCTGTAAGTGGTAATGCAGTTGAAGATATAATTTTTGAAAAAGACGTGATTCATACTTTATATCGTATCAGTAAACAATTAAATTATGAATTGATTCTTGTTGTTAAAAACAAAAAGACTCGTGTGCTTATAAAAGCAGTCGAGATGCTAAAAAGTGAAAGTATTGTTTTTAAAATTCAGGATAATATTGAGATGACCGGCCGCAATCAACAGCACATCAATAAAGAGAATTTTAAAAGCTGGGATGATGTATATAAAGATCTAAAATCATCATCGAGAAAAATGATTCACTCAAGAAATACAAATGAAACAAAGATTGAAATTGAATTAAATCTTGATGGTAATGGAACATACAATGTTTCTACCGGTTTAAATTTTTTCAATCACATGATCGAGCAATTATCAAAACATAGTTTGATCGATCTGAATTTGAAAGTTGATGGCGATTTACATATTGATGAACATCACACAATTGAAGACACGGCAATTGCTTTGGGCGAGTCAATTCTAAAAGCATTAGGAAATAAACGTGGCATTGAACGTTATGGTTTTTTATTGCCAATGGATGATTGTCTTGCACAAGTTGCCATTGATTTCGGTGGCCGAAGCTGGCTGGTTTGGGATGTAAATTTTAAACGTGAATATGTTGGTGATGTGCCAACAGAAATGTTCTATCATTTTTTCAAATCATTTAGTGATGCGGCGAAATGTAATTTAAATATTAAAGCAGAAGGAGAGAACGAACATCATAAAATCGAATCAATATTCAAAGCATTTGCAAAGTCTATAAAGATGGCTGTTGCTGTAAATGAAAACAATGATGCAATACCAACAACAAAAGGAATTTTATAATATTTCGCACAGAGATACCAAAGCAAACAGA
The DNA here is from genome assembly GCA_040003735.1 of Parafilimonas sp. Lineage (GTDB taxonomy): Bacteria > Bacteroidota > Bacteroidia > Chitinophagales > Chitinophagaceae > Parafilimonas. Next base: position 4,408 of record JBDUBY010000156.1, on the reverse strand, counting down.
GGAAAGCATAACTCTCTTATCTCTGTTTACTCAGTGCGAAAATGAATTGATATAAATGAAAATTGTAATTATAAAATATAATGCCGGCAATGTTTGCTCTGTTGAATTTGGTTTGCAACGATTAGGTGTAAATGCTGTTGTAACAGATAATGCGGAAGAAATTTTAAGTGCCGACAAAATTATTTTTCCAGGCGTTGGTGCAGCAGGTTTTGCAATGGATTATTTACGTAAAAAAAAATTAGATGCGCTTATAAAAAATTGCACACAACCTTTTCTTGGAATTTGCCTTGGCATGCAACTACTGTGCAAATATTCTGAAGAAGATGACACGGAATGCATTGGCGTATTTGATGAGTCAGTAAAAAAGTTTGAAGGAGAAATTAAAGTGCCGCAAATGGGTTGGAATAATATTTATGATTTGCAGCAACCTTTATTTAAAGGTTTGAATGAAAATGAGTTTGTGTATTTCGTGCACAGTTATTATGTTGAGAAAACTGAACATACCACTGCAACAGCAAACTATGGTTTGGAATACAGTGCTGCTTTACAAAAAAATAATTTTTTTGCAGTGCAATTTCATCCTGAAAAGTCTGGTAAAGAAGGAGAGAAGATACTTAAAAATTTTGTTGAGCTATGATTGAAATTATTCCTGCAATAGATATTATTGATGGCAAATGTGTGCGGCTTTCTCAAGGTGATTATGGCACAAAGAAAGTGTATAATGAATCACCGGTTGAAGTAGCAAAAGAATTTGAAGCGAATGGTATTCAACGTTTGCATATGGTTGATTTAGATGGAGCAAAGCAAGGAAAAATTATCAATCTTAAAACATTACAAACAATTGCATCCCAAACAAAATTGAAAATTGATTTTGGTGGTGGAATTAAAACAATTGAAGATGTTGAATCTGTTTTGAATGCTGGCGCAACTTTTATAAATATCGGCAGTATTGCTGTTAAACAACCTTTACTTATTGAAAGCTGGATCGTAACATTTGGTGCTGATAAAATCTTATTGGGAGCTGATGTAAAAGATGACAATATTATGATAAATGGTTGGCAACAATCTGCAGACATTAATATCATAAATTATATAAGTGCTTATATAAATTGTGGAATTGGTAAAATCTTTTGTACAGATATTTCTAAAGATGGTTTATTGCAGGGAACGTCAATTGATCTGTATAAAAAAATATTAAAAGCTTTTCCGCAACTGCATTTAATTGCAAGTGGCGGTGTTACTTCGACTGATGATATTGAGCAATTGAAAGAAATTGGTTGCTCAGGTGTAATTATCGGGAAAGCTTTATATGAAAGAAGAATTCAATTACATGAACTAAAGAAATTTTTATAATGCCGCTTACAAAAAGAATTATTCCTTGTTTAGATGTAAAGGATGGCCGCACGGTGAAAGGCGTAAACTTTGTGAATATTCGTGATGCAGGCGACGCAGTTGAACTGGCCACTTTCTATGCAGAGCAAGGAGCAGATGAATTGGTTTTTCTTGATATAACTGCAACTAATGAAAAAAGAAAAACGTTATTGGAGCTTGTATCAAAAGTTGCTTCTGCTATTAATATTCCTTTTACTGTAGGCGGCGGAATAAGTTCTGCAGAAGATGTAAGAGTTTTACTCAATGGAGGAGCTGATAAAATTTCTATTAATACGGCGGCGATAAAAAACCCAACATTAATTTCAGATATTGCAAAGCAATTTGGTAATCAATGTACAGTGCTTGCGGTTGATGCAAAGTTTGAAAAAAACAATTGGATTGTGCATTTAAATGGAGGAAGAGTCGCAACATTATTAAATGCAATCGACTGGATTAAAAAAGCTATTGATTTAGGCGCAGGTGAAATTTTATTAACATCGATTAATCATGATGGAACAAAACAAGGTTTTGCGAATGAGCTAATAAAAGAAGTGGAATCATTTTCTTCTGTACCTGTGATTGCGAGCGGCGGTGCCGGTAACATGCAACATTTTGCAGACGTTTTTAATGCCGGCGCTGATGCAGCTTTAGCAGCGAGTTTATTTCATTATAAAGAAATTGCGATTCCTGATTTGAAAATATTTTTAAAAAAACAAAATATTAATGTTAGAATGTAGATTGAATTAAAATTAAATTTTTAAAAAAAGAACTTTATGAAACAACCGGCTCAAATTGTTAGCAGCACAGAAGGTGAAGCCATATCTGTTGTAGGCGATTCGTATCGCATAGTAGAACATGGTGATAAAACCAATAATGATTTTGCCATTATTGATATGCTGGTACCGCCAGGTGGCGGACCTGGTCCGCATGCACACAAAGACTTTCATGAAACTTTTTATGTACTTGATGGTGAAATAGAACTTACAACAGAAGATGGCGTTTTCAATATTTCAAAAGGGTCTTTTGCAGTAATACCAAAAGGTGGATTGATACATTGCTTTAAAAATAAAACTGATAAGAATGCACATTTATGGTGCATGGTTACACCGGCAGGCTTGGAGAAGTTTTTTGAAAAGATTGGAGAGCCTTCAACGTTTGGGAAATTTATGCCACCGCCGCCAATGGATAAAGCCACGATGGCAAAATTGCAACAAATAGCAAAAGAATATGGGCAGGAGCTTTATCCACCTGATTACTTTGAAAAAAAATAAGAATTTAATAAAGCATACTTCAGCCACCATGAAAATATATAGTACAAGGGAGTGACACAACGAAGATGCCATGCAATACCAAAGCTGATCAACAAAAATAAAATAACTCTGTTAACTCCTTTGCTCTGCGCGACAAAAAATATTCGCACGGAGATAAGAGCGCTAACAGAGAAAACAAAAAATTATGAGACCAGACTTTGATAAATTTCCCGACAAGCTTGTTCCTGTTATTGTGCAGGATGCGCAAAGCAAAACAGTTTTAATGCTTGGTTATATGAACGATGCTGCGTATGAACAAACGCTCATCAATAAAAAAATAACTTTTTATAGCCGCAGTAAACAAAGGCTTTGGACAAAAGGTGAAACCAGTGGCAACTATCTTTTTGTAAAAGAAATGTTGAATGATTGCGATAATGATTGTTTGTTGATAAAAGCAAATCCTGTTGGGCCGGTTTGCCATACAGGTGCAGATACTTGTTTTAATGAAAAGAATGAAGGCAGTTTTTTAAACCAGCTTGAAAAGATTATTGAATCAAGAAAAGAAACAAAACAGGAAGGCTCTTATGTAAATAGTTTGTTTGAAAAAGGCATCAATAAAATTGCGCAAAAAGTAGGTGAGGAAGCAGTTGAACTTGTGATTGAAGCAAAGGATAATAACGATGAATTATTTATGAATGAAGCGGCTGATCTTTTATTTCATTACTTGATTTTACTGAATGCAAAAGGGAAATTTTTGCATGATGTAGAAGAGATTTTAAACAATCGTCATACAAAATAGTTACACTAAACTGACAATTCTATGTTAACCCTTTAAAAGCAACCCTTTAAAATGCAGTAAATTTGCGCCTCATGATTCAGACGCTGGATATTTTACAGGCTGCACATCGCAATACAATTGATTCGAGAATGGAATTGCTGGAGTTGAAGGAATATCAAATTCCCGGCTCCGCACATTACGTAATACGCAGGTATAATGCGCCACAGTTTGCAGGTGCGGAAGATAAAGGCATGCTCGTGTATCATTACAGTAAAACCCAGCCAGAAGAGAATTTTTTTGAGTTGCGTTTTTGTATTACCGGCAATAAATATTGTTCTCAAAAAAATTGTTTGGCTTGCGAAGCATCTGTGAATAACAATTGCAAAAGTCATGAGAGTATTGATGTTTTTTCCTTTCATTTCTCTGCCAATTTTTTGTACCAGTTCGTGCATAATGTAAAGCTTGTTAATCATAAAGATGAAGTGCTTGCTTTTCAACATCCGTATTCATTTCATAAACTTTTCTCTGTTTGCGGCAGAAAACGCATGGTGCTGGATGCCTTGCTCAGCAACAGTTTCAGCGGTGCGCTTGAAAATATTTATACCAATGCAAAAGTGCATGAGTTGTTGTTGTACAGCGTTGAATGTTTGATTGAAGAAAAAGAAGAAGGTTTTGCCTGCAAGTTTTTAGAAGAAGAAAGTGGCCGCGACAGAATTTATAAAGCCCGTGAAGTTTTACTGGAACATATTGGCAACCCGATCACCATAAAAGAACTCAGCCGTAAAGTTGCCATCAACGAATGTTATCTTAAAAAAGGGTTCAAAGAAATATTTGGTACCACCATTTTTGATTTTTATCAGCAACAAAGAATGGAACACGCTAAATATTTATTGTATGAAAAAAGTTTAAGCGTAACCGATGTAAGCGACCTGCTTGGTTATTCATCCATTTCGCATTTCTCCGCTGCATTTAAAAAACACACAGGTTTAAAACCTTGTGAGTTGTTGAG